>NZ_JAJAFY010000011.1:0-98478 GCF_025384885.1 Photorhabdus kleinii | reverse complement strand
ATGTAATTCCACAATTATCACATATATCATATTTAGGATTTTCTATATTATAATTTTTATATAATCTCTCAAGTGACTCAAAAAAGTTGAATCCCAACCCTGGCCAAACACCCGATAATAAATCAGCTATAAAGTAATTTATATCCCTATTATGATCTCCTCTATCATAGTCTGTAGGCGATCCCTGTTTCGAATGGTGTTCAGGAGCCACAATCTTAAGATATAATGTCAATTCTTTTTTAGTTATTGTCCATAATGGTGATACATGCGTAAACTCCCCCCATGTTTTCAATGGAGCCGACTCACCTAATAATATTCCCAAAGTATATGTTCTAAATATACTGGTAAATAAATCTTCAAAATGGTAGCCAAACGATAAATTGAAAACTCCCTTTTCTTTTGCAAATCTTTCAACACAAGCTCTCATAATAGTATGCCACAAAGCAATTGAACGCCCACGTCCATTTGTTACAAGCACTTTTTCAATAACGTTTTCAAAACCATTTATAAAATGCATCGTTTCATTAACATAAGAAAGCGGTAATATCGTATAGTCTCTTACACCCAAATTTGCGATAGCCTCAGCAGCCACTTTAACATCTGCACCTGACGCTGCCGTATCAGCAACAGTAACTCCAATTAACTCATGCTTTGGCAATTTATCCACATTTCTTCTTAAAAGATATAATAATGCCAGACTATCTCTGCCTCCAGATAAGGCAAGTATAATTTTATCGTTTTCCTTAATCAAAGACTTAGCAAGAATCCCCTGAACAAACATGTCATCAATGTATTTTACGAAATTATCCTCATTAAATTGTGTTTGCTTTAGATCGCAAATGCCATTCTCTTTAAACCAAAGTATTCTCTTAGTGTAAATTGAATCTGTATTTTCCTGAGTCACCTCGACTCCATCATCTTCCCATAAACGTAAAGTTCTGCAATATTCAGGGAGCTGATATGCCCTTACCATATCCAAAACGATTTTATCATCTTCTTTTACTATATAACTTTGATCATCTGTTATTTTATCATTCACATAGCAAAGTATAGAATCTTGGGGTATGTAATTCTCCTTCAAGAATTTTCTCAATGGGATCCCGGACTTTGTAGAAAGCACGTGAATTTTATCTAATCTATCTTTAAGCAACACGGTGTGTTTTTTCATAGCAACCTCGCAAAAAAGAGCCCGCTGCTAGAATACAGCAGGCTTTCATTTTAAATGTGAGCGATACTCTCACTGACACTCATGAGCAGGTCAGCATCACGTTTAATACGCCCAATAATCATTTGATTAATTTCTTCGAAACCAATATCGTCTTGAGAAACACTAAATAACTTTATAGGTTCAGCTTTGCGAGTAAATATGGGCTGAAATAGTTTTTGAGCTGTTGATTGCATACCTATTCCTCTAGTTTTATAACAAACAAATTTGCAAGAAGTGCTCTTACTTTTAGAATAATTACTATATTACAATTCAAAAAAAATCGATCAAACGCACAAAAGCTGACATTTAAATAATTAATAAAAACTTAATTTAAATTTATATATAAATTTAAATTAAAATATACCATTATAAATTATTTAAATATTTTTAACATTAAGTTCAATATCGATCAATAAAATGAAGTACAAAATTATCAGCTTGTTACCCGACAGATATCACGTACACAGTTTCCGCTATCGTCGTTATTAATTCTTTATTATCCTATCTTTTGTTAAAGTAACTTCATCTGAACAACCGGAACGATATTATGCTTATTACTATTTCACCTGCAAAAACCCTTGATTATGAAAGCCCTCTTGCCACGGAAAAATATAGTCAGCCAGTATTACTCAACCAATCAGAGCAGTTAATCAGTATTTGTCGCGAACTGGCACCCGCCCAAATTGCGAGTTTGATGGGTATCAGCGATAAACTTGCCGGCCTGAATGCAGCCCGTTTTGGCGAATGGCATGCTGATTTCACACCAGAAAATGCCCGTCAAGCTATCCTGGCATTTAAAGGTGATGTTTATACCGGTATGCAAGCTGAATCTTTCTCCGATAAGGATTTTGATTTTGCTCAGAATCATCTGAGGATTTTATCTGGCCTTTACGGTGTACTTCGTCCGTTAGATCTGATGCAACCTTACCGGTTGGAAATGGGGATCAAACTGGAAAATAAACGCGGTAAAGATCTCTATGCTTTCTGGGGGGATTTGATCACGGAAAAGCTCAATGAGGCGCTGGAACAACAAGGTGATAATGTGTTGGTTAATTTGGCTTCCGATGAATATTTCAAATCCGTGAATACGAAAAAGTTAGCCGGTAAAATTATTAAACCTGTATTTCTCGATGAGAAAAACGGTAAGTATAAAATCATTAGTTTTTATGCGAAAAAAGCCCGCGGGCTGATGAGCCGGTTTATTATTCAGAACCAATTAACGCAAACTGACCGTCTGGTGGAGTTTAATCTGGATGGCTATGCCTTTGATGAATCGTTATCCAAAGGGAATGAACTGGTATTTAAACGTCCAGAACAACATTAAGAGCTTATTATCAATAATAAACGCCGCATGATCTGTGCGGCGCCTATTTTCATGATGATTTCGGTGCCCTTTCCATCAAGAAAGATCGCAACTCAGCAAAATCTGCCGGTAAGTAATGGGACAGCAACTCCAGATCAGCCCGTTCAGCCAACGCTTTGGGCAATGGTAATTCCTCACCCAGAATCTGCTCCACACTCTCTTTAAATTTCGCTGGATGAGCTGTACCAAGAAATAACCCGTATTCACCTTCTTGTAATTGATCACGCAGAACACGATAAGCAACCGCTGCATGAGGTTCAGAGATATAACCCAGTTTAGCCAGTTCTTTAATTGTCTCTTCAGTTACCTCATCACTGACTACACCATATCCCAATTCGTTCAACGGCCAGGATTTACGATAGAACAGTTCTTCAATCCGGGGCCAATTGTTTGGCTGGCTCACATCCATTGCGTTGGAAAGCGTGGCAACGGTCTGATGAGGCAACCATTTTCCATCCTCTAGATAACGTGGAACTGTATCGTTAACATTAGTGGCAGCGATAAAGCGTTTTACCGGCAATCCCATCGATTTTGCCAATAAACCCGCGGTCAAATCACCAAAATTCCCACTCGGTACAGAGATAACCAGTTGTTCACGCTTATCTTCTGGTAGCTGAGCAATTGCTTCAAAGTAGTAGCAAATTTGCGCCAACAAGCGGCTGATGTTAATTGAGTTGGCTGAATTGAGATACAAAGCCTGTTTCAACTCCTGATCATCAAACGCCTGTTTAACCAACGCCTGACAATCATCGAAATCGCCATCAATCGCCACCGTGTGAATATTACCGTCCAATGTACAGAATAGTTTCTCTTGTAACGGACTGATCTTGCCTCGCGGATAGAGGATTACCACCTGTACATTATTCAGCCCATAAAAGGCGTGCGCTACTGCTGCCCCCGTATCGCCGGAAGTCGCAGTCAGGATAGTTACTGGCTGCTCACCGGCAACTTGTGCCAACATTTGCGCCATAAAACGGCCGCCAAAATCCTTAAATGCCAGCGTCGGGCCGTGAAATAATTCCAGCGTTGCAACATCATTTTCCACATCGGTCACAGGAACCGGAAAAGTAAAAGCATGCTTAACTCGTGTCGCCAGTTGTTCTGGCGGAATTTCCTCGCCAATAAACGCGGAGAGAATGCGACCGCTGCGGGTGACAAAATCCAGTTTCAACAGTTGGTCAATTTCTTCACGACTAAATTCGGGTAAATCTTGCGGGAAGAAAAGCCCTTGCTGTTCGCCTAACCCCTGTTTGACTGCTTGTGCAAAACTCACCTGCTCGCGGTTGTCTTTCAAGTTATACAGTTTCATTAGTTACCCTATTTGTCGTGCGCCTGCGAGATCCAGACGGCAAATGTGTACAAAACCTTCATCATTCTGAACATAATGCTGTTGCAGCCACTCAGCTATTTCCTCTGCGGTCGCCATATCATTACAAATGGAGAACAATGTCGGGCCAGAACCAGAAATACCACTCGCCAATGCCCCTACCCGTTTTGCTGTTTCACGCGCATTAGCAAAACCCGGTAACAGTTGAGTACGATACGGTTCAGCAACCACATCTTTCATCAATCTGGCTGCCAGCGCTGGTTGCCGTGTATGACAAGCATGAATAAACCCGGCAAGGAAACGTCCATGATCGATAACATCCTGCTTCGAATAGTTCACAGGTAAAATTGCTCTGGCTTCTGCGGTAGAAACTTTAATGCCCGGATAGGCCATCACCCATAACCACTCATCAAACGTAGGTACTGGCTGACAGATAACATCTCCTTGTTCCATAATCAGTTGCAAACCGCCGAGATAACATGGAGCGACATTATCATAGTGAATACTGCCGGAAATACGTCCTTCCAGTTGCCCCATCATTGCCAGTAATTGGCTTTCATAAAATGGGAGACCTGCAAACTCGTTCAGTGCCATCAAACCTGCAACAACAGAACAAGCACTGGAGCCAAGGCCAGAACCAATTGGCATATTTTTTTCCAGCGTCATTTCCACTGGTAATTGTTTGCCCAAACGCTGGCAGAATAATTGCCAGCATTGATAAACAATGTTGTGCTCCAGTTTCTCAGGTAACTTCCCTACAAACTGCCCTTCATTACGCAAACTGAAACTCTTCGCTGCCCGGACAGTAACGCAGTCACCTAATAAAGCACCATTAACTGGAGAGACCGCCGCTCCCAGTACATCAAACCCAACACTGACATTGCCAATAGATGCAGGCGCATAGACTTTAATCACAATTAAACTCCCTGTTTCCAGGACAAGGTACGCAGCATATCTGCGAAAACACCTGCGGCAGTAACATCATTACCCGCCCCGTATCCCCGCAGTACCAGCGGTATTGGCTGATAGTAACGCGTGTAGAATGCCAACGCATTTTCGCCATTTTTGACTTTATAAAGCGGATCATTACCATCCACTGCGGAGATTTTCACCTTACAACGGCCCTCTTCAATTATGCCAACATAGCGCAATACTTTTCCCTGCCCTTTGGCTTCTGCCACCCGCTGGTTGAAAACCTGATCAAGAGAAGGTAAACGTTCAAGGAAAGCATCCACGTCCCCTCGGCTATCAAAGGAGGCTGGCAGTACAGGCTCCACATCAATACCATCCAATTCAAGTTCATAACCTGATTCACGAGCGAGGATCAACAGTTTACGGGCAACATCCATACCGGACAGATCATCACGCGGATCGGGTTCGGTATAGCCTTTCTCTTTTGCCAGTAACGTTGCCTGAGATAGTGACATTCCTTCATCCAGCATACCGAAAATAAAAGAGAGAGAACCAGAAAGAATGCCATTGAACTGAATGAGTTCATCACCCGCATTAAGCAGGTTTTGTAAGTTTTCAATAACAGGCAGGCCAGCCCCTACGTTAGTGTCATACAGAAATTTGCGTTTAGATTTCTCTGCCGCCTTACGAATCTGATGATAATAAGCCATTGACGAAGTATTGGCTTTTTTATTCGGCGTGACCACATTGAAGCCATCACTCAGGAAACTGACGTATTGATCAGCAATTTGCTGATTAGAGGTACAATCCACTATCATCGGGTTCAGTAAATGGTACTCTTTCTCTAAACGGATCAGGCGGCTCAAACTAAAAGGTTCTTTGGCCTCTGATAAACATTGCTGCCAATTATCAAGGCAAATACCTCTCATGTCCGTCAACATGGCCCGTGAATTAGCAATACCACATACCCGTAAATCAATGTGCTTTTGCTTCAACCATGTTTGTTGACGACGGATTTGTTCAATCAAAACACTGCCTACACCACCAACACCGACAACAAAAACTTCGATCACCTGATCGGTATTGAATAACATCTGATGGCACAAACGAACAGCTGTCGTTGCCACTTCATTATCGATAACCGCAGAGATGGAACGTTCAGAAGATCCCTGTGCGATTGCAACAATATTGATATTACCGCGCGCCAATGCAGAGAAGAAACGGGCAGAGATGCCGCGCAGGGTACGCATACCATCGCCAACAACAGAGATAATGGAAAGATTTTCCATCACATCTAAAGGATCAAAAACCCCCTCTTTCAGCTCAAGATAGAATTCTTCACTCAGTGCCTGACGCGCACGTTCCAATTCACGTTGAGGGACACAGAAGCTGATACTGTATTCTGAAGATGACTGAGTAATCAGCACAACAGAGATCCCTTTGCGGGACATGACAGCAAATACCCTTGCCGCCATACCCACCATCCCCTTCATACCAGGGCCTGATACGTTAATCATTGCCATATTGCTCAGGTTGGTAATCCCTTTTACCGGCGTACTTTCATCTTTCTGCCCGTCACCGATCAGTGTTCCAGGCGCATCTGGATTGGCGGTATTTTTAATCAAACAAGGGATCTGAAATTGAGCAATTGGAGCAATGGTCCGTGGATGCAATACCTTGGCACCGAAATAAGAGAGCTCCATCGCTTCCTGATAGGACATGCCTTTTAATAACCGTGCATCCGGCACAACTCTGGGATCACAGGTATAAACACCATCCACATCAGTCCAGATTTCACAACATGTCGCCCGCAAGCAAGCCGCTAAAACCGCAGCAGAATAGTCAGAACCATTACGCCCCAGGACAACTAGCTCCCCTTTATCATTTCCAGCCGTAAATCCAGCCATCAGAACAATATGGTCATCAGGAATATTCAGAGAAGCAATGCGCTTCGTAGACTCGTTGATATCTACCGTAGATTCAAGGTAATGACCTTGTGCCAACAAATTTTCTACCGGATCAATCACCGTGACCTTGTGACCACGTGCCTGCAATACAGACTCCATGATGGCGATAGAGAGTTTTTCCCCACGACAAATCAGGGAAGCGTTAATGCTGTCCGGGCATTGGCCCAGTAACGAAATACCATGCAGAACCTGTTTCAATTGAGCAAATTCTTGCTCAACCATCATTTTTAACCGTTCATAAGCAAAACCGGGTTGTGCCTGTGCCACCCCCTGTAATAAATCAACAAAGATCTGCTCAGCATCGTGCATATGGGTAATGATCTCTTGCCCAGCTACCGTTTTTTCAATCATAGCCACTAAATGATTGGTAATTTTTGCCGGAGCAGAAAGCACCAACGCAACCCCGCCTTGAGAAAGTTTTTTCTCTGCAATATCGGCAACGCTCAACACTCGCTGGTAATTAGCGATCGAAGTTCCTCCAAATTTAAGCACTCGCATTAACATTTTTCTCCTGATTCCGCGCCAAAAAAAAGCCCGCATCTGATTTGGATGCGGGCTTTTTTCTCTGTTTTATATATGCGTCAGCCCGCTCCGCAACCTGTGGTTCCGGTGGTGGTAATAATTGTGGTTTTCAGGCTGATAGTTTGCATAGGTTCCTGTCTGTCATTTAATGGGTTCGACCCTATATTGGTTAAATGAATTTGTGCGCAAAGTCAAACATTTTCTCTAAATAACCTTACGCTTTTGATATTTTTAATATTGGAATAATTCATTTCATGGTCATCAAGACAAACAAATATTTCTTACTGAACCCAATCTTTTAGTTATTAAATCCATTTTTAACAAAATTAACAATATATTTTATCTTTTCGTAAAAATCAGTTATTTTTGTTCACCGCCAAGCTCATGGGGGATTATTTTTCGAACAAAACCACTCTGTGCGTTAACAAGAATTTGTCATTTGCATGACAGAATACAAGGTATAAAATAACCAATATAAATAATATTAACGTGCTACAATCAATTTTGATGTACGTCAATAAAAGGTAGTTTTTTTAGATGGTAAATGCATTGCAAGCTGTTATATTGCTGTTAATGGACTAACATAACACTGTTTAACCAGTTTTTTTGGGTATATACCCACCAAAGGAAAAGCAACTTTTACTTTCAGTGTAAAACATATCAATAAAATGTTATTACTGATTTGGGCTATAATTTCAGTGATGACAAATAATAACCAGTAAATATCCTGAGATAAGAGTAGTTTGAATCATTCTGATTTATTTTTAAGCGATTCTAGGTAGCAACCATGCAAACCCCGCACATTTTGATTGTTGAAGACGAAATTGTCACTCGCAATACCCTAAAAAGCATTTTCGAAGCTGAAGGGTACATAGTTTATGAAGCCACCGATGGTTCAGAAATGCACCATATTCTGTCAAACAACGACATTAACCTGGTGATTATGGATATTAATCTTCCAGGCAAAAATGGCTTGTTACTTGCCCGCGAACTGCGTGAGCAAGCAAATGTTGCCTTGATGTTCCTGACCGGCCGTGATAACGAAGTAGACAAAATCCTTGGCTTGGAAATTGGCGCAGATGATTACATCACCAAACCATTTAATCCGCGTGAATTGACTATTCGCGCCCGCAACCTGCTTTCTCGTACCATGAATCTGAGTAATGTCAGCGAGGAACGCCGCCAAGTTGAGAGTTATAAATTCAACGGTTGGGAATTAGATATCAATAGCCGTTCTCTGATAAGCCCAGCTGGTGAGCCGTATAAATTGCCACGCAGCGAGTTCCGCGCCATGCTTCATTTCTGTGAAAATCCAGGCAAAATCCAAACACGCGCAGATTTACTGAAAAAAATGACAGGTCGTGAATTGAAACCTCACGACCGTACTGTTGATGTAACGATTCGTCGTATCCGTAAACATTTTGAATCGACGCCAGATACGATGGAAATTATCGCCACCATTCACGGTGAAGGCTATCGTTTCTGTGGTGATTTGGAAGCATAACTTGAACATATCCCTATGGATTTCAAGATGCATCGCGACGGCAAAGGAGCGAATCCCCGGGAGCATAGCGAACTATGTGACCGGGGTGAGTGAGTGCAGCCAACAAAGAGGCAACTTGAAAGATAACGGGTATATCAGTAAGTCTCTAACAATGACAGGATGGGATATCCCTGTAAGAACCCATCCTGCTCCTCAATTTTCCACCGTCTTCCACGGCATAATGGGTACAGCACTGAGCGCATTCTTCGGTGAACCATCGATCATCTTATCGGAATATGTCAAATAGACTAATGCATTACGGTTTGCATCATAGAAGCGAACGACTTGAAGTTTTTTAAACACCAGTGAGGTTCGTTTCTGGAAAACCACCTGACCTTTTTTGCTGCTCTTTTTAATCTTGTCTGTGAGTTCAATCTCTCCAACCTGCTGACAAGAAATAGCCGCATCAGAAGTATCTTCCGCAAGTCCTAAACCCCCTTTTATTCCACCTGTTTTTGCCCTGCTCAGGTAGCAAGTCACATTTTTAACATCAGGATCATCAAACGCTTCCACGACAATTTTGTGATCAGGCCCGATAAATTTAAAAACAGTGTCTACCGAGCCAATCTCTTCAGACAGAGCCACCACAGGTATGCACAACAATGCCGTTGTTACGAGTATCTTTATGATTTTTAACATATATAGTCTCATTCCTTAATTAATTCAGCGTAAAATTTCACCGCTGAGATACCAAATAGGACGGTAATACCATCAATAGAAATAATTAATCATTAATATAATTTCATAAAGTAATGAGTGAAATAATAATACGAATAAGTATCCTATTGTAAATATAAGACTTGTTTTACACTTAGTGCTCATATCCAGTAGAGTTATTGTTGAATGCCACGCTTGTCAATAAATTATGAACACGAACAGCACGCAGAAATCAGAACAGACATACGATGTACAAGGAATGATTCGTTTTACCACTCTGTGGGACTGTTCAAGTGGCAAACAAAATAGCCTAGTAGTATAGGTTCTTATATACCCTATGGATTTCAAGATGCATCGCGACGGCAAGGGAGCGAATCCCCGGGAGCATAGCGAACTATGTGACTGGGGTGAGTGAGTGCAGCCAACAAAGAGGCAACTTGAAAGATAACGGGTATATTGTTCTTTTGGTCTTAATGACTAAGGAGATGTATGGATCAAACCGGCATCATTCGTGATTTATTACGTTGGCTAGATAACCATTTAGATCAACCATTATCACTCAATAATGTTGCAGCTAAAGCAGGTTATTCTAAATGGCACCTGCAACGTATGTTTAAAGACATTACCGGCCAGGCTATTGGCTCCTATATCCGTGCCAGAAGGTTATCACGGGCAGCCGTTGCTTTACGTTTAACCAGCCGCCCTATTCTGGATATTGCTTTACAGTACCAGTTTGACTCCCAACAAACTTTCACTCGCGCATTTAAAAAACAATTCAATAAAACACCAGCACTTTATCGACTCAGTGAGGAGTGGTGTGCCACGGGTATTTGCCCGCCCATATTGCTGGATAAAAGGTATATTCCCGAAGCAACCTATCTCACACTAGAGGAACAACCACTGGTGGGTATAGAACAGACCTGTTCCTATACGCTGGAACAATGGTCCAGTTTTTGTACTGAAATGCGCCACAATTTCTGGACATATTATCTGCAAAATGCAGAGGTGTTACCTCCTGTACTTTATGGCCTTCACCATGCAACTCCCAATCCAGAAAAAGAAGATGAACAAACCGTATTGTACACAACAGCGGTAGAACCCCAATATGCCCAGTTTGATGTGGCAGGCAGCCAGCCTGTTACATTACCGGCTGGAGAATACGTCTCATTTAGTTACTACGGTACCAAAGATGGCTTACAGGATTTCCTGTTTACCGTCTATGGTATTTGCCTGCCAATGCTAAACCTGACACGTAGGAAAGGATACGACATCGAACGATATTATCTTACCAATACCAATGATAGAGACAAGGAAGCGGCGAATCATATCATCGAATTTCAGTATCTCATTCCTATCCAGCATTAGCGTTGTAATTCATCCAGTGCGGGCGTATCCAGATGTGTGATATCGCCTGCCGTTTCTACAATCCAGCCCGACGCTAGCCACGGACTGTGCTGATAATCCACTCTGGACAGAGAGCAATTTCGCAAGCGAAGACGACGTTCAGCATGTGCGGGCAATCCCAGTATTGTGCCAACCAAACATCCCAAAGCGATGCCATGACTGACTAACAACGGTCGGCTACCAACAGGCAGATTACGACAGCCCTCCAGAGCAGCCCTCATACGCACAGCCAGTTCATCCATAGATTCGCCTTTGGGGATACGTCCACCAGGTGTGCCATCAAGGACTTTCTTACGCCAGTTCTCTTCTTCCGATGTTAATGAATCAATATTTCTGCGTTCAAGAACCCCCATGTGCAATTCACGCAAACGTGGCTCCAGAATAATTTCACAACCACAAACCTCAGCAATGATTTCCGCCGTTCGACGTGTACGTCCAAGGTCACTGGTAATAATATGGGTAATACTTTCAGATTTTACTCTTTGCGCCACTAATCTGGCTTGATGTTCGCCTGTTTCAGTCAAAGGGCTGTCAGATTGTCCCTGAATACGACGTGCTGCGTTCCATTCAGACTCCCCATGCCGAACAAGATATACCTGTAACATTTTCATTTTCCGTTATACTGCGTAAATACTCGTTCAAAGGATAACTCATCTATTATGTATCACGTTATTGCTGCAACCACCAACCCTGCAAAAATTAAAGCCATTAGTCTCGCCTTTGATGATGTTTTTGGGCCAGGTACTTATCGGATCGAAGATATCAATGTAGACAGTAGCGTCCCACAACAACCTATTGGTAACACAGAAACCCGTACTGGCGCCCGTCAGCGTGTCATGGCGGCCAGACAAGTTCGCCCTGAAGCAGACTTTTGGGTAGGTGTGGAAGCGGGTATTGAAGACGATATGACATTTGCCTGGATGGTTGTGGAATATCAGCAAATTCGCGGAGAATCTCGTTCAGCCAGTCTGATGCTACCAGAGAAAATTCTTGATGGTATCCGCGAAGGTCGGGAATTAGGCCATGAAATGGCTTACCTTACAGGTATTGATAACATCAAGCAGAAAGATGGTGCAATTGGCTTTTTCACTGATGGCACCCTGACTCGTACCAGCGTGTACCACCAAGCTCTGATATTGGCTTTAGTGCCCGTACATCATGAAATGTATAAAGAGATGAACGCCCGTTAAACAAACATTCCGCCTAGGCCGCAATTGGCGGCCTGCTATTTCAGTAATTGCTGTTCCAACCAAGCCTTAACATCGTTTGAGGCAAATTTCAGGCTATTAGAGCCGCGCGTAATCGTCGCAATACCCACTCCAAGTTCATTTTTCAGCTCACGCTGGCTCATTTTTCCACTCATCAACTCCTTGATAATGCGTACCCTGGTAGCCAGTGCTGTCCGTTCATCTGGTGTCAATAATAACTGCAAAATCGGATGCTGTAGATTTTCAGCAAAAGCCTGTTGGAGTAATGTCACGAAACATTGCCAATCTTCATGATCTTGCGGCGAAAGTGCTGGATCTGTCAGATGATTTGTCGTCATAATTAATCAGTCATCATACTATTTAACTAGTACGGCAGCATAACATAGTTTGCCATAAATCAATAACGCCTTTGCCATTCCGCGTTAGTCAACACATTTGATGCTTTGCCCATGAAATGACTATAGAAAACATCATAAACCAAAACACTTTTGACATAATTGCGGGTCTCAGAAAATGGAATGCTTTCAATAAAGGCTATCGCATCGAGTCGCCCACCACTGTCAGATAACCAGCGATCTACCCGAGTTGGTCCGGCATTATAGCCAGCGCTGGCAAGTATCCGATTATTTCCAAAACGCTGATAAACCGATTCGAGATAAGCAGTACCGATTTCGATATTCGTCAGCGGGTTTATAAGTTGGCTACTGTTCATATATCCTTGGATTCCATTTTTCTTAACCGTATCCTCTGCCGTTTCTGGCATTACCTGCATCAACCCAATTGCCCCAACTGGCGAATTAGCTTGCGGATTCCAGGCACTTTCCTGGCGGGCTATCGCCATTGCATAACTTTGAGAAATTCCTTTATTTGTAGTGAAGTGACTAAATTCCCGCAGCCATGCTAATGGAAAACGCTCTTCAAGGTAGTCCCACATTTTTCCGGTTATTGTCGCCTGTACACTAAGCGCTGCCCATTTTTGATTGAAAGCATAACGCGCCAGTTGCTGTTGTTTTAATTTAGCCTGGCTGGCGACCAGATAGCTCCACTCTATGCGAGCAAGATTATCCATTTGCCAATATATCAATTCCCTGACTCTCTGCACTTCAGGTATTGAAGCAATGGCAGCATCTGGCTTTTTTGCGATACTTATCGTCAGCGGATAGTTGACATTCAGTTTTTGCGCAGCAGCCATTGGATAAAAACCACGGCCTTCTATCAGCTTACGTAGTATCGCTTCACCTTCACTTTTATTACCCTGTGCCAATAGAATGTTGGCTCGCCAATAACGCCATTCCCCTTTGCCCTGGTCCTCTAACGGCAGCAATTTTATCCATTGAGCCAAACCACGCTTATCTGCATGACCCAATGCCAACCGAACACGACGCTCAAGCAATGCAACAGATTGACTACCGCGGATCGCATCATCACGCCACTTTTCCTGTTCATCGCTCACATCCCCCATTAACTGCCAGGCAACAATATCTTTCAACCGCTGACGTTCACTTGCATTCATCTTTTGCACTCTGACAATTGATGGAATGATCGCTCTTGCCTGCTCCGGATCTTGACGAGCGAAACGCGAGAAAGCCGCTAAAGTAGCTACACGGGTAAAATCAGTCGGCCCGGTATGATTAGCAAAATCCGCCACGGTAGCCGGATCATTCTGCAACTTAATCAGGTCTTCACTGATACTTTTGTATCCCAGTGGCAATTGTTTAGCGAGGTAACTGACCAGTGACGTATTCCCCGCTTTTAACGCGAGACTAATACGCTGTAATATCAGTTTCACTGATAAATGACCAGTTTGCTGCCAAACATCAAATAACTTATCGCAACTGGCTGGTAAAGAACGCCCATTCAACCAAATTTCTTTTGCTCCCTGCCAGGCAACCTGTTCCTCACCTGTAGACCATTTAGCAAAATAGTAATGACAGCGAGCTGTAATAGATTTCGGTGCTGTAGGAGTGAACGCCAGTATCCCACGCCACTCTTCGCGGCGTGCAAGCTCATTGATAAAACGGGATGGTAAAGAACGTGCAGGGGGCAGATTAGGGTAACGATCAATAAAATCACGGATCTGCGTTGGTGTGACAAGTGCCAAATCCTGAGTCAGCTCCCGGTATTCTAGATAAGGATAAAGAGGATAGTCTTTCAATGTCGGCATCAGCCTCGCGATTTCATCACTATCACTGACATTCCACGCTTGCTTAATCTGCTGATATCTCTGCCGCTGATTTTCCAGAGAATCAGCATTTGCTGCTACAGAGATAAAAATCAACCCTATAGCCATCGCAAGGTATTGCCACTTAGCCATTATCACGTTCCTCTGGGAGATAAAATCAAACAGGTTAATATTACGAATGCATAAACACCATAATAATATAATTACCACCTCTTACCACATTAATTTTCCATATGATGAGATATATAAATACATATTCATAATAGGTTAGTTTTTTATATAATAAATTGATTCGCTTTAACAAACTCAACCTAGGATCATTTTATTCGAGCAATTGGGTTATAGAGTTTATTGACTTAAATCGGGTAAACTGTGATAAATCGTGCTCAGACGAGCATAAATAACCTAACTTGATATAATCAAATACCAACACGCCCTGTTCATGCGACTTGCTTCGCAAAACAGGCACTATAACAATCAGAGATAGCGAGGCTTATAGCAACGTGGCTCAATATGTCTACACCATGCATCGGGTCGGTAAAATTGTTCCCCCAAAACGTCATATCCTGAAAAATATCTCCTTAAGTTTCTTTCCGGGAGCAAAAATTGGTGTTCTTGGCCTTAATGGCGCCGGTAAATCGACCTTACTGCGTATTATGGCTGGCATCGATAAAGACATCGAAGGAGAAGCTCGCCCACAATCAGGAATTAAAATTGGCTATCTACCGCAGGAACCTAAATTAAACCTTGAGTACACTGTCCGCGAAGCAGTGGAAGAAGCGGTTAGCGAGGTAAAACATGCGCTGACCCGTTTGGATGAAGTCTATGCAACCTATGCTGATCCTGACGCCGATTTTGACAAACTGGCTAAAGAACAAGGTGAGCTGGAAGCAATTATTCAGTCCCACGATGGCCATAACCTTGATAACCAGCTTGAACGCGCCGCTGATGCCCTGCGTCTACCGCCGTGGGATGCAAAAATCGAGCATCTATCTGGAGGGGAACGCCGCCGTGTGGCAATTTGCCGCTTACTGCTGGAAAAACCCGACATGCTGCTACTGGACGAACCCACTAACCACCTTGACGCCGAATCTGTCGCATGGCTGGAACGCTTCCTGCACGATTACGAAGGTACCGTTGTTGCAATTACCCACGACCGTTACTTCCTTGATAACGTTGCCGGCTGGATTCTGGAACTTGATCGTGGTGAAGGCATTCCGTGGGAAGGTAACTACTCTTCATGGCTGGAACAGAAAGATGCTCGTCTGGCTCAAGAAGCCGCAACAGAAGCCGCACGCCGTAAATCCATTGAGAAAGAGCTTGAATGGGTTCGTCAAAATCCGAAAGGCCGTCAGGCAAAAGGTAAAGCACGTCTGGCCCGTTTTGAAGAATTAAATAGCGTTGAATACCAGAAACGTAACGAAACCAGCGAACTGTTCATTCCACCTGGGCCACGCCTGGGCGACAAAGTTCTGGAAGTGGAAAATCTAACCAAATCCTATGGCGACCGGGTTTTGATTGATAATCTGAATTTCTCTCTGCCCAAAGGGGCGATTGTTGGGATTATCGGGCCTAATGGTGCGGGTAAATCTACCCTGTTCCGTATGATCTCCAACCAGGAACAACCCGATTCCGGTACCATCACGTTAGGTGAAACCGTCAAACTCGCTTCTGTCGATCAGTTCCGTGACAACATGGATGATAAGAAAACCGTTTGGGAAGAGATCTCCGGCGGCCAGGATATCATGCGTATCGGTAACTTTGAGCTACCAAGTCGCGCCTATGTTGGCCGTTTTAACTTTAAAGGTGTTGATCAAGGCAAACGTGTCGGTGAATTGTCTGGTGGTGAAAGAGGACGGCTACATTTGGCTAAACTGCTGCAAGTCGGCGGTAACATGCTGTTGCTTGATGAACCAACCAACGATCTGGACATTGAAACTTTGCGCGCACTGGAAAACGCCTTGCTGGAGTTCCCAGGTTGTGCAATGGTTATTTCCCATGATCGTTGGTTCCTTGATCGTATCGCAACCCACATCATTGATTATCAAGATGAAGGTAAAGTCACTTTCTTTGAAGGTAACTTTAGTGAATACGAAGACTATAAGAAGCGGACTCTCGGAGCAGAAGCACTGGAACCGCATCGCATTAAATATAAGAGAATCAGCAAATAATCATATTGAAAATGGCCTGGTAACAGGCCGTTTTCCACTCAATTATTTAGATATAAACTCATAGTCTTATTCATTATGCTATGTGTAAGATAAGTATCATGGATAATCTTTCCTTCTTTCAAAGTAATAATACGATCTGCATGTTTAATAAGCCTATTATCCTGTGAAGCCACAACAACTGTACCTCTTTGGTTATAAGCAATAAAACTTAAGATATCAATAGCTGTTTGGCAGTCATAATTATTAAGATGACGGGTTGGCTCGTCAGCAAACAAATACCGAGGGCTTTTCACAATGGCGCCAGCTATTGCCACCCGTTGTTTTTCATTATCACGTAATTCCTTGGGATATATATCTTTCTTGTGTTTCAGGCCAACAATATTGAGTGCCTTAGTTGCCCTGACTATTGCTTCCTGATGAGAGGTCGTGATTCCACAAGAGAGAGATAATAGCAAATTATCCAAGACCGTAAGTTCATTAGATAAATTAATTCTTTGAAAGATAAAACCACAATTTATCAAATGGAATCTATCTAACTCGAAGTTATTCATCCTCCCCAATTCATTATCAGCAATTAATATTTTTCCTCCGTCGAGAGGCAATAACCCAGAAATCATTGCCAGCAAAGTACTTTTTCCTGAACAAAGATCCCCATTAATCAAAGTAAATTCACCTGGGAAAATAGAAAGAGTGATGTCTGAAATCATTTTCTGGTTAGCTTTACTTTTCGAAAAACCATATGAAATATCAATGGCTTCAATCGTAGCAATTTGATTCAAATTCATTATCTCAGCATAATTAATAGTGTAAGAAATCTGGCATTATCAGTAACTCTTACAGCCAGAGCAATCCGTAAAAATACAGATATTCATCATTATAAGATTACACAAACGAGGGAAAATCATATAAGAAATATCTCAATTGAAAGTATATCAATATTTCTACCAGTGACTATTTCAAATGACTATCTGTATGCTAAAATCAAAATTTTACTAAACAAGATCAACCCATTCCTATCAACCATTCATTAGCAACAGGCCATTATCTTGTTTGTACAAATAAAAAAATAACATCAGACAAATAATTTTTTATAGATAAAAACACCTTAATATCATAACAACATGTTAAAATTAATATTTAATTACCATAATAACAATGATACTTCTAACATTAAATTATTAATAGAAAAATCAACCTTATCCTTATTCTCCAACCAATCAAAAACACAAAAAATTTTATTTAAAAATCAACAGGGAAGTATTTAATTATTAATCTTGTTTTTATTCAAGAAATAAATAATCAATAGAAGTATCAAAAATATTAATAGCTGTTATATATTTTATTACTTACAGGAAATAAAAATATCCAGCCACAATGCATATTGTGATTAGATATATATTTACTAATTTATCATATAAAATATTATATATACCCTATGGATTTCAAGATGCATCGCGACGGCAAGGGAGCGAATCCCCGGGAGCATAGATAACTATGTGACCGGGGTGAGTGAGCGCAGCCAACAAAGAGGCAACTTGAAAGATGACGGGTATAGATTTAATTATAAACGATTCAACTAACGTATCATTTAGGATTAGCCGCTAAAAGTTGCTGAATGAGTTCAATACAACGTAGGAAACGCTGATCATAATCGGGTGAATCCACATTGACATATTCAATATTATTACTTTTCAGCATATCCTCCAGCAGTTGCTGGAACTCTTTACGATCCTGCTCGCTGCCAAGGCTACGCAAACCGTCAGCAACCCAAGGGGTATTGTTTTCCAGTAGAATGACCAAATCAAATCGATATTCATCAATTAATGCCTGAACAAACGGGTGTTCACGTCCTTCATATCGCTTACAAAATGCTTGGGTAGTGACAAAATCGGTATCTATAAATGTAACCTTATTCGCATATTTTACAGCAAAATCAATATATTGGGCTTGTCCCAATGCAATCTTGTCATAGTCCGAATATTGTAGCGCCATCTCATCTCCCCCCAGATGAGAAAAAACATAATCACGACCATATTCCCAAGCACTTGTCGTATTAAAAATATTTGCCAATTTATTAACTAACGTAGATTTACCACTGGACTCTCCACCAAGAATCGCTACGGTACGAACAAAGAAAGGTTTCACTTCCGTAGGAATATATTCCCAATGACGGAATGGGTCTTGGCGAATATGCCGACCACTGATTTTCATAAACGAACGTTGTGGATCGATAAGAATTGTCTCAATTCCTAAATGTTCTTTATATCGGGGAGAATCCTGAGTTTCGCTGGAATATATATAAGTTGGATTAATGCCTTTTTTTGACATAAAGGCTTTCATGCCGTCACTCCACACATCCCAACCATGTGGATAGGACTCAATTCCCTGTTCATCAAAAGAATGAATATGAATATTTTTCTGATACTTAAACGTTTGGAGCAACCAGCGCAGACGATCACTCACCGTAGGTTGCTGAGACATGGAACTGCTCATAAACAGCTCCCGATCTCTCGGCTCATCATGGCAAAGGATAATATGCAACTCATCCACCTGACTACAGGCCCGTTGAATCAGATAGATATGCCCAGTATGCAATGGATAGAATTTGCCGAATACCACTCCAACAGTTTTATTTTGCACAGGATATTGCAACCTCAGATAGTGATGGAGAGCAGCCAATTTTTGGGCACTGGGACTTTTAATTTTGTCATTAATTAACTGGCTGAGATAACCTTTGGTCATACCACTTGCATCAGCAACCTGCTGCAACGTATAACCTGTCTGTTTAATCGCTTCTTTAAGGTAGTCAAATTGCCCCATATCTCCTCCCTGTTTAACCAAAATCTTCCATAACAGATAACGCATCCGCCAACTTTTTCACACCAAAAACTTCCATCGCTGGCAGCGCTTTTTTCGGCATATTGGCATAAGGCACTATCGCCCGTTTAAAACCATGTTTAGCGGCTTCGGATATGCGCTCCTGTCCACTGGGCACAGGACGGATTTCCCCTGCTAGCCCCACCTCTCCAAATACAACCAAATCACGGGGTAACGGCCGATCCCGAAAACTGGAGACTAAAGAGAGCAGTAAAGCGAGATCCGCGCTAGTTTCCGCAACTTTAACGCCACCCACAACATTCACAAACACATCCTGATCGGACATTTGCAAACCACCATGGCGATGAAGGACAGCCAACAGAATAGCCAACCGGTTTTGCTCCAAACCCACAGCCACCCGCCGTGGATTGGTCATCATAGAATGATCCACCAGCGCTTGAATCTCTACCAACAGAGGACGAGTCCCTTCCCACACCACCATGACAGAACTGCCAGCGGTAACTTCATCACCACGGCTCAGGAAAATCGCTGATGGGTTACTAACCTCACGCAATCCTTGTTCTGTCATGGCGAATACGCCAAGCTCATTAACGGCCCCAAACCGATTTTTATGACTGCGTAAAGTGCGAAAGCGGGAATCTGCTTCACCATCAAGCATCACTGAACAGTCAATACAGTGTTCCAACACCTTCGGACCCGCCAACGAGCCATCTTTGGTCACATGACCAACCATAACAATGGCAACACCACGAGTCTTAGCAAACCGAGTAAGATAAGCGGCAGTCTCTCTGACCTGAGCGACACTCCCCGGCGAAGATTGAATATCCGCCATATGCATCACTTGAATGGAGTCAATCACCATCAACTTTGGCTGCTCCTGCTCCGCAATCAGACAAATTTGTTCAATACTGGTTTCTGACAACATATTCAGATTATCAGCCGGCAATCCCAACCGGTGCGCACGCATTGCCACCTGTTGTAACGACTCTTCCCCAGTGACATATAAAGTTTTCATCTGTGCAGACAACTGACACATCGTCTGCAACAATAAGGTACTTTTCCCTGCTCCCGGATTACCGCCAATCAGAATCGCGCTACCGGGAACAACACCACCGCCAAGCACCCGATCGAACTCTTTAAATCCCGTAGAAAAACGAGGAAGTTCTTCCAGACTGATCTCTGATAATTTCTGAACCCTGCTGACACCAGCATCTCCCGCATAACCACTGAACCGCTCATTACGGGAGGAAGGTGCTGCGGCTAAGCGCACCTCCGTAATGGTATTCCAAGCATGACACGCACTACATTGCCCCTGCCAGCGCGGATAATCCGCCCCACACTCATTACAGACAAATGCCCGCTTTGCTGCTTTTGCCACTCTGCACTCCTAAAGATTCTATACCCGTCATCTTTCAAGTTGCCTCTTTGTTGGCTGCACTCACTCACCCCGGTCACATAGTTCTCTATGCTCCCGGGGATTCGCTCCCTTGCCGTCGCGATGCATCTTGAAATCCATAGGGTATATTAACGCTCTTCGTGTTTAAGACCGCCACTTAACACACACAATACTCCCATGAGATCAGCATGACGGATGGTCACTTTCGACTGTGCATAAACTTTCGGCTTAGCATGGTAAGCAATACCTAACCCTGCTTTGCGGATCATCTTCAAGTCATTAGCGCCGTCACCAATCGCGACAGTTTGCTCCAATGAGATATCCAGTTTTTTTGCCAGTTTCACCAATGTGGCAGCTTTATATTTAGCATCAACAACTGGTCCTATAACCTTACCTGTCAACTTACTATTTTTTATTTCTAACTGATTGGCTACCGCAGCCACCAAACGTAAATTCTGGCGCAAATGGTCAGCAAAATAGGTAAAACCACCCGATGCGATTGCCACATGCCAATCAAAGGATTGTAACTTACGCACCAGACTGGTCAGCCCCGGCATAAGTGGTAAATTTTCTACAACCTGTCGCAGAATATCAGCATCAGCCCCTGCCAACTGGGCAACTCGCTCCCGCAGACTATCAGAAAAATCCAGCTCTCCTTGCATTGCCCGCTCGGTAATCTCGGCTACTTTGTCACCTACGCCAGCCAAACGGGCAATTTCATCAATACATTCAATTTGAATTGCTGTTGAATCCATATCCATCACTAGCAAACCTGGTGACCGCAACCGTGGGATCTGCCCCAAAGGAACCACATCTAACCGACACTCATCAGCTAGCCGTTTAATACGAGCCGTCAAATTTCCGGCAATACGTACTACCTGATAATCATCAATACGCCATGAAGAAACGATGACAATAGCAGCACCAAGCCGATGTTGAAAATTACTAATACGTTGTTTATCCAGGCCACGGCCATATATCAACCAACCACTGTCACCCGCTCGGTAATCCAACGGCATAACTTCTTCACCACTTAACGAAAGCGGTAATCCCGGCCACTTATGGACCTCTTCCGGCAAATAGTGATAAGCCAGGTTATTAGACATTAATCCCTACTCCTGTAATCCCACATGATTTGACAGCAAAAAATTGTGCTTCAAACTATCCTCTCTGTACTGCATCTGGCAACATTGCGTTGACCAAAGCTTGGAAGAGATAACTATGATCAAAGCTAAATTAAAATTCCGACTGCATAAAACAGCTATCATCTTGATTTGCATTGCTTTATTAGTATTTCTAATGCAGGGTGTTTCTTATTTTAGCCGTTCTCACCAACAAGCCCAGATGGATCAATTTGAGGAATTGGCAAAAACCTTGGCAAAACAAGTCGCATTCAGCTTATCTGATTATATGGAGAGTGGCAGCAAAGATCTTAATAATGAGCGGATACTGGCTAATTTGCATCATCTAACGACAAACAGCCGCATACTTGATGCCAGTGTTTATCTTAACAATGGAACACAGGTTGCCCATAGTGGAGAGAACGTCTCGGTGCGGGATCGTCTATCTTTGGATGGTAAAAAAGCGGGCAGCTACTTTAACTACCAGATAGTCGTCCCCATCCCAGGAAAAGATGAGCCCAAAGGTTTTCTGCGCCTGACATTAGATACCCACAAATTGGCAACCGAGTCCAAGCAGGTGGATAACACGACTAATTTACTCCGGATCATGATCTTACTCGCTTTAGCAATTGGTTTTATTCTGGCACATAACCTATTGCAATTAACGCCAAGTCGATGGCAACAATCGCCTTATTTACTGACAGCCAACAGTAAATCAAGTGCAAATGAAGAAGAAGAGAAATAAGATGAAAATTTCTTACTAAATCATTTTGATATTTAAACTAATAGAGGCGGTTATTTCTACCATCCCATTATCTCAGTCACTTCGTAGATGGAATTAGGGCATGGCTCGGAACATTTAATTGTTGCTAGAGCCTCCTTTGCCAAGAAATTTCATAGCCGAATAAACACGCTGTAACTAATAAAAAATCATCAATCTTAACTGAAAGAAACAAGCTCTCCCATTATTTAATAACCAAAGTAATAGTTTATTATGTTACTTTAACTTCAATTACATAATAATATTATCAGTGACATATATCACATATTTACCAATATATAGAATTAAATTAGAGCATCTGGCAACGCCCACATAACCAATTAATTAATAAAGTATTTTTTATTATCGCTCATTTTATAACAAATCATATCCAATTGTTTTTATTGATAATTTATAACAATCCATATTTATGAATTATAGCATTAAGTAATATCTACATATTGATTGTTAAGTCAAATTCATGACTAATAGCGCCCCAAAAATTATATGAAGCGTGCGGGATGCCAAAGAATAATGAAAAAAAAGATTATTATTTTTACTAGTTTTCTTATTGTTACTACCGATGTTAAAGCCGCCGAAATTTCAGATCAGCAACTCATTCATCAACAAGAACGACAGAAAGCACTGGAAGCTCAATTAACACCACCACCGGCGGATATTCGTCTGTCTGTTCCTGAAACAGCAGTACCTTCTAAATTTCCTGACGATACGCCCTGCTTTCCCATTACGCATGTTGTTCTTGAAGGCACGGAACATTTTCCTCACTGGTTACCTTTAAAACGTTTAGCCCAACAGGGAGAAAACCAATGTCTGGGCACCCAGGGGATTAATATATTAATGACTCGGATACAAAACCGGTTAATTAATCATGGCTATGTCACTAGCAGAGTATTAGCTCCCAGTCAGGAGCTTAATTCCAAGACATTAAAACTCATGATCATACCGGGCAAAATTGGGCATATTCGCTATACCGCTGAAAGTGGCAATTATATTCAACGGATAACCACATTTCCTCCCCGCGAAGGAGAGCTGCTTGACTTACGGGATATTGAGCAGGGATTAGAAAATTTACAACGTTTTCCTACCGTTCAAGCCAGTATGGAAATTGTACCAAATGAACAGTTAGGAGAAAGCGACATTGTGCTGAACTGGCGTCAGTCAAGACATTGGCGACTGGCTAGCTACCTGGACGATTCGGGTTCTAAAACTACCGGGCGTTACCAAGGCGGATTAACTTTATATCTGGATAATCCTCTTGCGTTGAGTGATCTATTTTATATCTCCGGTGGACGCGATATTCGCTCCCCTTCCGGTCGCAGCAGCAAAAACTACACCCTCCACTACTCCCTACCGGTGGGATACTGGATGGCGGGCATCACTGCCAGTAATTATGATTACTACCAAAAGGTAGCCAGTCCAAATAAAGACAACAAATACAGCGGCGAAAGCAAAAACCTGAATATCCAACTCAGCCGACTCTTACATCGTAACGCCAGTCAGAGAACCTCGATTAACGGTGAAATTTATCGCCGCACATCCAAGAGTTTTATTAATGACCAGAAAATCGACGTACAGAGCCGGGAAACGGCTGGCTGGAAATTAGGATTATCTCATCGTCACTACATTGGTAGAGCGACCCTGGATGCCGGAGTAACTTACCAACAGGGAACCCGCTGGTTTGGCGCTCAGCCCGCACCAGAAGAGGCCCGTGGTGAAGCCACTGCCTTACTTAAAACAACCCAGTTTTCTGCAGCACTTTCGGCACCATTTACCCTATTTTCTCAGCCATTCATCTACAAAACCCAGTACCTGCGCCAAATAAGCGCCAGAACGTTGACAACACAGGATCAATTTTCAATTGGCAACCGCTGGACAGTACGCGGGTTTGATGGTGAACGCACATTAAATGGAGATCATGGTTGGTACAGCCGTAACGAACTGGAATGGCAAACGCCACTGAATGGTCACTCCCTGTATATGGGCATGGATTATGGCGAAATTGGTGGGCCGGGAAATGAGCGGCGCCTGGGAAAACACCTGGCGGGTGGCGTTTTGGGCTGTCGCGGCAGTCTTAAAGGCGTGAGCTATGACCTGTTTGCCGGTATCCCGCTATCCAAACCGGATGGCTTTCAAACCTCATCAGTCACAACTGGATTCAGTTTGTACTGGCAGTACTAACTCAAAATAACAACGCAGCCAAAATTATCGCAGATAAAAAGTGTTAGTGGAGAAAAACAATGAACAAGCATCTGTATCGTATTATCTTTAACAAAGCCCGGAACATGTTGATGGTCGTGGCCGATATTGCAACTTCCGGGCAAGGTAGTACGGTACGCCACCGCAGTCGTCGGCAATTACCACAATGCCTTTGCCGGTTAACAGCGTTACGACTGAGTTTGTTATTGGCAACCGGCTGCATCTCCCTAACAGCGCAGGCCAATATTGTGGCCGACGGACAAGCACCGGGTAATCAGCAACCGACTATCCTGAACAGTGCAAACGGTACGCCACAAATCGATATTCAGACCCCTAACGCCGCGGGTATCTCGCGTAATACCTACAGCCAATTTGATATCGATAAACGAGGCGTCATCCTTAACAACAGTCACAACGCTGTCCAAACTCAACTAGGCGGTATGGTGGCAGGAAATCCGTGGCTTGCCAAAGCGGAAGCCAAAATCATTCTCAATGAAGTGAACAGCATTAACGCCAGTAAACTTAATGGCTGGATAGAAGTCGCCGGACAAAAAGCCGACGTGATTATTGCCAACCCGGCGGGCATCACCTGCAACGGTTGTGGATTCATTAACGCCCATCGCGCAACACTCACCACAGGACAGGCCATGATGGAACAAGGCCGACTGAAAGGCTTTGATATTGAGCGGGGAGAAGTGCGCATTGAAGAGCTGGGAATAGACAGTTCACAACAAAATTATACCGAAATTATTGCCCGCTCGGTGGTAATCAACGGCAAACTGCACGCGAAAGATCTAAAAATCACAACCGGACGTAATATCGTTGATGCTGCTCACCAGAACATTAAGAAAAAATCTGCTGACGGCAGCAAGAATCCATCATTTACGCTGGACGTAGCCGCACTCGGTGGCATGTACTCCAATAAAATCGTGCTGGTGGGTACCGAATTTGGTGTAGGGGTACGTAACGTCGGCCACATCGGAGCAATCGCCGGTGAAGTCCGCCTCACGGTTGATGGACGGATTGAGAATAGTGGCACAATTGCTGCACGAAGTCATACCACAATCAAAGCGGAGTCGATACAGAGTGCCAAAGGCAGTATTCTGGCCGCCGGAATTGATGATAAAGGGAAAGCCACGCTGCCCGGATCGCTGACACTGACCGCCAAACAGCAAATTCAGGCCAATGGACAAAACCTGGCGACCAATACTCTGGAAGTACAGAGTAAAAAAATTGATCTCAGCGGCAGCCAAACTTCTGCCAACAACATTCAACTCGCTGCCAATCAGCAAGAGATTAGCACCGCCAACGCTACAGTCACCGCTGACCGCTTTACAGCTAAAACACCCGGCCAATTTAACAATGACGGCGGCACACTGGTAGCACGAGAAATCAACTTAACGACTCCAGACTTATCCAACAAGCAGGGGAAAATTAATCAAACCGGCAAAGGAGAGCTGGTACTGAACACCCAAACACTGAGTAACCACAACGGGACCATTCTCAATGAGGGGAAACGGCTGGCTATCACCACAAACAATCTGGACAACCGTCATGGAAAAATCGCCAATAATGGGGATGATCTGAACCTAACCGTCCACAAGGAGGCGAACAACACGGAAGGTGGGACAATTCAACTCGCCGGTAAAGGTAAACTGTCACTCAACACCCATCAGTGGATAGGTGACGGAGGCGAGCTGCTCTCCAACGGTGAACTGGATATACAAGCCCACAACCTACAACTGAATAAAGAAGCAGTCACTACTGCCGACAAAATTACAATAAAAGCAGACACATTGAGCCATCAGAGTGGAGTAATGCAGCAACAGGGCAAGGACAAAATGTCCCTGACTGCCAAGACGCTGGATAACCAAAATGGCGAGATTAAAGGCAATGGCAACCTGAAAATCAATGCCACTACCTTGGATAACAGCAAAGGCAAAATCATAGCAGCCAAACAAGGCAATTTGGAATTGACTGTTGATGACGCTCTGAATAACCAAGATGGACACTTTGAAGCCGGTCAAGATATCCAACTGACAGCAACACAACTTGATAACAGCCGGGGCAAAATCGTTGCAACCGGTGGCAGCACAGAGCTGATCATTGCGAAAAACATTGAAAACGTTGACGGACGAATCGAAGCCAAAACGACGCTCACCACAAAAAGTCAGGCGTTGAATAACCATCAAGGATCATTACTGGCTCAACAGATAGACAGCCAAACCAAAGGGCATAAATTCACCAACACCGCGGGACAAGTTATTGCCCAAGAAAAACTCACCCTAAACAGCGGTGAACTGGATAACACGTCTGGTTTGTTACAATCTGGCAATGACATGATAGTCAATACTCATGGACAGAAACTGACTAACACTAAAGACACTAAAAATGGTGACGAAAAAGAGATCAAAAAAGGCACCATATTAAGCACTGGCAATCTGGAACTCCGTACAGGGGATATCAACAACACCGCCGGCATCATCTCTGCTAAAGGAAAAACCACCCTTAACGCCGGTAACGTTGACAATACCGACGGCCAACTCTTATCACAACAGATGGCGGAACTGACCACACAGGCATTAAACAACACTCGTGGACAGATCCAATCAGAGTCAAGCCTGTTGCTGGATACCCAAAACCAAGCCCTGACCAATACCGACAGTGGCAAAACTGGCGGTATTATTGCCAAAGACTCATTACGTATTTCCAGCGGTAAACTGACTAATGACTCGGGCGTTATCCTTGGTCATGGCATTCACATCAACACCCATGAACAACGGCTAAGCAACCAAAAAGGCACCATAGAGAGCAAGAAAAATCTGCAACTTGACAGTGGAGAACTCGACAGTACCAGTGGACAAATAAAATCTGATGGCAACATGACATTAGACACCCACGGGAAAAAGCTCACCACCGCAAAAAGCAGCGACACTGGTAGCGTGACCAGTAAGGGAACACTCACTTTAAAGACAGGCGAGATAGACAACCACGATGGCACCATCACTGGAACAGGGACGACAACGATAACGGGTAGAGAACTCCACAACCAACGAGGAAAACTGGTCAGCAAAACCAGCTCACTAACATTAACGGTAAACAACACTGACAACAGCGGTGGACTACTGCAATCCGCGGGTGATTTGACACTGGATACGCAAGGTGGGCTGCTAACCAACACCAACAGCGGCAAAGACCGAGGCATAATCAGCACAGGCAACATGAAGCTGACGACCCAAGGGGTTAACAATGATGCGGGCCTAATCCATGCGGGTAAGAACCTGATCCTTGACGGACAGAAGGGAGCGATAACCAACCGCAACAGCCAGCCTAATCAGGGTATCCGTAGCTCAGGAGACTTAACGCTGACGGCAAATGCTATTGATAACCATCAAGGATCTGTAGAAGCGGATAAACAACTCACCGTGACATCCGGGACAGTTGACAATACCGGAGGTCTGCTGAAATCCGGCTCAACTCTGTCGCTCAACACCCAAGGCCAGAAACTGATTAACGCACAGAGCGGAGAAAAACGCGGTATCCGCAGCGGCAGTGATCTGATCCTAGAAGCCGGTGAAATTGACAACACCGCTGGCGTGATAGACTCACAAGGCGAAACCACGCTGACCAGCCAAAACCTCAACAACACCAGCGGTAAAATCCTCTCGCGGAAAAAAGCCGATCTGACAACACAAGCAGTCAACAACCAAAGCGGACGGATACAATCCGCAACCAGTCTGAAATTAGATACACAACAGCATGAACTCACTAACACTGATAACGGTAAAAACGGTGGGATTATCGCGGAAGATGCCCTGGAACTGACTACCGGTAAACTGATCAATGACCGTGGATCTATCCGTGGTGATGAAACCCACATTAACACCCATCAGCAAGCGCTAAACAATGTGGCTGGCACCATAACCAGTAGTAAAAATCTAAAACTCGATAGCGGAGAACTCAACAGTACTGGCGGGAGAATAGAGTCTACCGGCGATATGACACTGGACACGCACGGAGAAAAATTGACCACCGCCAAAAGCGGTAAAACCGGTGGCGTTATCAGTAAAGGGACAATGACCCTGACCACCGGTGAAATTGACAACCAAGAGGGTTTTATCAAAGGTAGAGGAACAACCACCGTTACCGGTGGCGAGCTGAAAAACCAAGGCGGAACCCTTGCCAGTGAAACCAGCGCACTCACATTGACCGTGAAAAAAACCGATAACAGCGGCGGCCTGTTGAAATCCGCGGGTGATCTGACACTCGATACACAAGGTGAGCTACTGACTAACCTCAACAGCGGCAAGACCGGAGGCATAATTAGTGCAGGCAATGTCAAGCTGACGGCTCAAGGCATCAATAATGAAGCGGGCTGGATCCATGCGGATAAAAACCTGACTCTAGATGGGCAACAAGGCACAATAACCAACCGCAACAGCCAGCCTAAACAGGGGATCTCAAGCCAGGGAGAATTGGCAATAACTGCGGGTACCCTCGATAACCAACAGGGAAGAGTTATCGCCGATAAGCAGCTCAACGTGACATCAACAGGAGCCGTTGATAATACCAGCGGTAAAATGGTCAGCCAGAATCAACAACTCACCATGAATACCGGTGAACTGAATAACACAAGTGGTTTGCTGCAATCCAAGACAACCCTTTCTCTTAACACCCACGGCCAAAAGCTGACTAATACGCAAAGCGGGGATGACCTTGGCATACTCAGCGGCAGTGACCTGACCCTGGAAGCTGGTGAAATTGATAACACCGCTGGCAAGATAGATTCCCAAGGCGAAACCACGTTAACTAGCCAAAACCTCAACAACACCGACGGTAAAATCCTCTCGAAAGGAAAAGCCGATCTGACAACACAAGCGGTCAACAACCAACGTGGGCTGATACAATCCGCAGCCAGTCTGAAATTAGATACACAACAGCATGAACTAACTAGCACTGATAGCGATGAAAACAGTGGGATCATCGCGGAAGATGCCCTGGAACTGACTACCGGTAAACTGATCAATGACCGCGGCAATATTCGTGGTAACGAAATCCACATTAACACCCATCTGCAAGCGCTAAACAATGTGGCTGGCGCCATATTCAGTAAGAAAAATCTAAAACTCGATAGCGGAGAACTCAACAGTACTGGTGGGAGAATAGAGTCTACCGGCGATATGACACTGGACACGCACGGAGAAAAACTGACCACCGCCAAAAGCGGTAAAACCGGCGGCGTTATCAGTAAAGGGACAATGACCCTGACCACCGGTGAAATTGACAACCAAGGCGGTGTGATTATCGCTACAGGAACAACGACTGTTACCGGTGGCGAACTGAAAAACCAAGGCGGAACACTTGCCAGCGAAAAAGACGCACTGACATTAACGGTAAACAAAACTGACAACAGCGACGGCTTACTGCAATCCGCCGGTGACCTGATACTGAATACGCAAGGTGGTCTGTTGACCAACATCAATAGCGGCAAAACCAGTGGCATAATCAGTGAGGGCAATGTCAGCCTGACCGCTCAAGGTATCAATAATGAAGCAGGCCGAATCCATGCGGATAAAAACCTAACCCTTGACGGGCAGAAGGGAACCATAACCAACCGTAACAGCCAGCCTAAACAGGGGATCTCAAGCCTGGGAGAGTTGACAATAACTGCGGGAACCATCGATAACCAACAGGGAAGGATCATCGCCGATAAGCAGCTCAACGTGACATCAACAGGAAGTACTAACAACACTGGCGGTAAAATGGTCAGCCAGCATCAACAATTGGCACTAAATACCGGCGAACTGAATAATGCCGGTGGCTTGCTGCAATCCAAAACAACGCTTTCACTCAATACCCACGGCCAAAAGCTGACTAATACGCAAAGCGGGAAGAAACACGGCATACTCAGCGGCAGTGACCTGACCTTGAAAGCTGGTGAAATCGATAACACCGCTGGCAAGATAGATTCCCAAGGCAAAACCTTGCTGACTAGCCAAAACCTCAACAATACCGACGGTAAAATCCTCTCGAAAGGAAAAGCCGATCTGACAACACAAGCAGTCAACAACCAAAGCGGATTGATACAATCCGAAACCAGCTTGAAATTAGATACCCAACAGCATGAACTAACCAACACCGATAGCGGTAAAAACGGCGGGATCGTTGCAAAAGATACTTTGGAACTGACTACCGGTAAACTGATCAATGATCGCGGCGATATCCGTGGTAACGAAACCCACATTAACACTCATCAGCAAGTGCTAAACAACTTGGCTGGCATCATATTCAGTAAGAAAAACCTGCAACTCGACAGTGGAGAACTCAACAGTACTGGCGGACGAATAGAGTCTACCGGCGATATGACACTGGACACCCACGGAGAAAAATTGACCACCGCCAAAAGCGGCGATACCAAAGGCGTTATCAGTAAAGGGACATTAACCCTCACCACCGGAGAAATCGACAACCAAGAGGGTTTTATCAAAGGTACAGGAACAACGATCGTTACCGGCGGTGAACTGAAAAACCAAGGCGGGATACTTGCCAGCGAAAAAGATGCGCTAACATTAACGGTGAAACAAACTGACAACAGCGGCGGCTTACTAAAATCTGCCGGTGACCTGACACTGAATACGCAAGGTGGCTTGTTCACCAACATCAACAGCGGCAAAAACAGAGGCGTAACCAGTACAGGCAATGTCAACCTGACCGCTCAAGGCATCAATAATGAAGCTGGTTTTATCCATGCAGGTAAAAATCTTCTCCTTGATGGACTACAAGGCACAATAATCAACCGCAACAGCCAACCTAAACAAGGCATATCAAGCCAAGGAACGCTGACAATGACCGCAGGTGCCATCGATAACCATAAGGGAATTGTGGCTGCCAACCAACAACTTGAAGTGACATCATCAGGAACCGTTAATAACACTGACGGTAAAATAGTCAGCCAACATCAGCAACTCACCATGAATACCGGTGAACTGAATAACACTGGCGGCTTGCTGAAATCCCAAACAATCCTTTCGCTTAACACCCACGGCCAAAAGCTAACTAATACGCAAAGCGGAGATGACTTTGGCATACGCAGCGGCAGTGACTTGACCCTAGCAGCCGGTGAAATCGATAACACTGCTGGTGTGATAGGCTCAAAAGGTGAAACTACACTGACTAGCCAGGACCTCAAAAACGTCGGGGGTAAAATCCTCTCGCAGGGCAAGGCAGATCTAACGACGAAAGCAGTTAACAACCAACGAGGGCTGATACAATCCACTGCTAGCCTGAAACTGGATACCCAACAGCAAAAACTGACTAATACCGATAGCGGTGAACTTGATGGAATCATCGCGCAGGACAGCCTAAAACTGATTATAGGTGAACTCACCAATGATCTCGGCTATATCCGTGGTGATGAAACTCACATTGATACTCATAAACAGGCATTAAACAATCTAGCCGGTACCATATTCAGTAAGAAAAATCTGCAACTCGATAGTGGAGAACTTAACAGTACCAGCGGACGAATAGAGTCTACCGGCGATATGACGCTGGACACCCACGGAGAAAAATTGACCACTAGCAAAAGCGGTAAAACTGGTGGCGTTATCAGTAAAGGTACATTAACCCTAACTACCGGAGAAATCGACAACCAGGATGGTCTTATCAAAGGTACAGGAACAACGATGATTACTGGCGGTGAACTGAAAAACCAGGGCGGAATACTCTCTAGCGAAACCAGTGAGCTGACACTATCGGTGAACCAAACTGACAACAGTGGCGGTCTGTTGCAATCCAAAGGTAAGCTGACTCTCAATACACACGGCCATTCCCTGACTAATAACAATAGTGGTGATCAGGGCGGCATCCACAGCCAAGACGATATACTGATTACCAGTAGTGATTTACATAATCAGGCCGGCACAATTACCAGTCGTAAAATCGCAACCCTAAATACTGCTGCCGTGAATAACACCCAGGGCACTATTGTTGGCACTCAACAGATAAAACTGATCACCCAAGCATTCAACAACCAACAAGGCACCGTCCACTCTGATGGAAACCTGAGTCTCAACACCCAAGGCCAACGCTTGGATAACAACGGTGACAAAGATAAATCAGGTGAATTCTCTGCTCTGGGAGATTTGACGCTAGGTATCGGTGAGTTAAATAACGATATCGGTTTTATTGCCGCTGACGGCAAAACCAACATTACCAGCACCACCCTCACCAATAACAAGGGAAAAATTGTCGGCAACAGTGGACTGGACATTCATAGCCAGAAGCTTACCAACCACAATGGAACATTACAGTCAGCGAAAACCGTCAATATTGACACAAACGGGCAGCTACTGGACAACCAGCATGGCCATATTACTGGCGATGACAACACTAACGTGACCAGCAGCAAACTGGATAATCAACACGGACATATTCAAGGCGGGAAGCTCACTATCAATACCGGGCAAGCCGATACAGATAACCAAGATGGTAAACTGTTGTCAACAGACACCATGAACCTGAATACCCAACAACTCGACAACCGCCGCGGACAAATCAAAGCCGTGGGAGACGCTAAACTCGATATCCAGACAAAAACCAACAACACCAGCGGCTTTATCCACAGTAATCAGCAACTGACACTGACCACCGCACAACTGATCAACCGAGAAACCAATTCCTCTGAGCAAGGGATTGAAGCCCAAAACCTGATAATTAAAGCTCAACAGGTGGATAACACCCAAGGCGCATTACGGGGAGCCAACCACCTGCGAACTAACATCAGCCAAAAGCTGAATAATACACAGGGGCTGATCTCTGGTGGCAAACAGCTCATTATCGAGGACGAAACACAGCAACTATCCATTGACAACCAACAAGGCACCCTGATTGCGGGTGAAAATGCCAACATCAAAGCAAGCACCTTAGGTGGTAGCGGACAGGTATCATCGCAAGGCGATATGGAGATCGCATTAAAACAGGATTTCCACAACACCGGCAATATCACTGCCAACGGTAATTTATCCCTAAAAACCGCTGGCAATATCACCAACGACAATACAATAAAAACTGGGCAAACATTACATCTGGAGGCCAAAAACCTCACTAACACCCAAACAGCAGAAATCAGTGCCAAGAAAACCGAAGTCAGCGTCCGCGATACGCTGACCAACACTGGATTGATTGACGGCGAGCTCACCCATCTCACCACTAAGACACTGAACAATACCGGCACCGGACGTATTTACGGTGATCAAATAGCCCTCGAAACAGGTACTCTCAACAACACGGCGCAAGATGGCAAAGCCTCCGTCATTGCCGCCCGAGACCGAATGGATATCGCCACCGGGACGCTCAACAACCTTAATCATGCCCAAATTTACAGCGTGGGTGATATGCGCATTGGCGGACAACTGGATGAGAACCTAACGGCGACCAGTCAAGCAGGTAAACTCAAAAACCATGCGGCAACTATTGAAGCCGGCGGTAACCTAAGGATTGATGCCGCTATTATCCGCAATACCAACGATCGCCTAGTGACACATATCGTAGAAACGGAAAAATCCCAGCGTCATGAAGCAGTATTGAGCGGCCACACCACCCGCTATGACTGGTCACAAGTAGACACTTCCTACAGCAACAAATACGGCGTACATACCGCTGTTATGCCGGATGGTAGCAGCGATGATGAGTTTTACGAGTACCGATATACCCGTACCGTCAATGAAACCCAGATAAAAGAGAGTGACCCGGGTAAAATCCTGGCCGGGGGTAATATGACCCTGAACAGCACAATGCTAACCAACAACGACAGCCAAATCGTGGCAGGCGCAACACTGGGCGGTGATATTGACGAACTGCACAATAACTCCACCAAAGGAGAACGTATTATCACGGATGAAGGCAGCGAAATCCGCTGGTATGCCAAAAAGAAAAAACGTCGATTCAGAGGAACCAAAACCTCCCAAGGAAAAGACTGGGACGATTATAACCCGGCACCGATAACCGAAACTATCGACCTGAAAGCCTTGGCCTGGAAAGGCAATACCCGTCCTGACGCCACTGGCATAACGATAGGTGACAGGCAAGAAAGTAGTGTTCAGAGTGCACCTGTCAGAATTAGCCTGTTCTCAAGAATGGCAGAAGCGGGTAATGTCACGCTGACAAACGCCACTATTAACACCATCACACTCAGTACCCCGACACAAACTGACGACCGACCATTGCAGGTTAACGGCCTAGGAACTACTGTGGCTATCCCTACAGAGACCATCACACTACCTAGCAGGGATATACCGATTGATCGCCCATTACTTTCACCTACAGGCCAACAAACTGAGCAGGTATTATCGTCCAGCACAGTGGCATTACCAAACAGAGACGCACTCACTGGACACCCAACACTTTCACCTACAGGCCAACAGACTGAGCAAATATTATCGTCCGGCGCAGTGGCACTACCAGACAGAGATGCACTGACTGAACACCCAGTACTTCCACCAATTCAACAAACTGAACGGGTACTACCTCCTGCCACTGTCACCCTACCAAACAGGGGTGCATTAGATGATCGCCCGCTGGTGTTACCAACAGGCCAACAATTTGAACTGACGCTACCGTCTGATACCGTCAAAGGTCAAAGCGTCGAACCCCTTATCCGTATCGTTGCTCCAGATACCCGCCTGCCGGACAACAGCCTGTTTGTCGTACAGCCGGGCAGTGACAGCCATTATTTAGTGGAGACCGACCCTAAATTCACCCAATACAAAAAGTGGCTGGGCACGGATTACATGCAACAACAGTTAACCCGTGACCCAGCACAGGCGCACAAACGCCTGGGAGATGGGTTCTACGAGCAGCGTCTGGTACGTGATCAAATTACCCAATTGACCGGTCAGCGTTATCTGGCCGGCCACAACAACGATGAAACCCAGTTTAAAGCGTTAATGGAAGCCGGCGTTGCTTTCAGCAAACAGCAACAACTTACCCCCGGCATCGCCTTAAGCCCATCGCAAATGGCGCTGCTCACCTCGGACATTATCTGGCTGACCAACCGGACCGTGACCCTGCCGAACGGCACAACGCAGGTGGTCACCGTGCCGCAGGTCTACGCTCGCGTGAATAAAGGCGACCTGACCGGTGACGGCGCCCTGCTCTCCGGTAAAAACGTGACAATAAATAGCCAAAAAGACATCACCAACAGCGGCACTATCCGCGGACGTGAAGTCACCCAACTGACGGCGAACAATCTGACCAATAGCGGCTTTATCCAAGGCGGCAGAGTGGATTTAACCGCCCGGCAGAATATCACCAACCTCGGCGGACAAATTCAGGGCCGAGACCGCGTTTCTGCACTGGCAAACCGGGATATCACCAGTGCCTCTACCCTGCGCGAAGATAATATTGACCGCTGGCTGGATCGGCCGGCTGGCATTTATGTCCAGAATGACAACGGCACCTTGTCGCTGAAAGCCCTGAACAACATCCGCCTCACTGCCAGTGAAGTAGATAATGCTGGCAAAGACGGTAAGACAGAGATAACGGCAGGCCTCGACCTGACTCTGGACACCCTGCGCACTCATCGCACAGAAAACAGTGACTGGGGGAGCGACAACTATCGCCATCTGACTCAGGAGCGTGACATTGGCAGCCAGATAACCACCGCGGGCAACCTAGCACTGCGAGCAGGTAACAACCTGAACGCTACCGCGGCTAATGTGAACGCCGGTCAACAACTCACCGCCCAAGCCGGGAACAACATCACTCTAGATGCTGGCACCGCTTCATCAGACCTGATAGAACACAGCAAACAGACCAGTAAAGGCTTACTCTCCAAATCCTCCGTCGAAACCCATGATGAGGTGCATGAACGTCGGGCGCAGAGCACCACGCTTAGTGGCGACAGCGTGACCGTACAAACCGGGAATGACCTGAATATCATCGGCAGTAACGTGGCAGGCACTCAGAATGTTAATCTGGCCGCAGGCAATCAGCTCACCATCACTACTGCGGATGAAGCCCGTCATGAAACTCACTTCAAACAAGAGAAAAAATCCGGCCTGATGGGCACCGGGGGTATCGGCTTCACCGTCGGCAAAGCCAGCCAAAAATCCACCACCGACATCGACAGTAACCTCAACAAAGGCAGCACCGTAGGTAGCAGCCAAGGTGATGTCACGCTCAACGCCGGAAAACAGCTCAACCTTCACGGCAGTGATGTGGTAGCTGGCCGCGATATGCAACTTTCCGGTCAAAACATTAACATCACCAGTGCGGAAAACAGTCACACTGCTATCACCAAAACCGAACAGAAACAAAGCGGTCTGACCGTGGCATTGTCCGGCACCGCAGGCGGGGCCCTGAATTCCGCTGTTCAAACGGTTCAAGCCGCCAACAATGAAAGTGACAGCCGTATCAAAGCCTTACAAGGCACCAAAGCCGCTCTTAGCGGGGTACAGGCTGTTCAGGCAGCCCGTCTGGCCAACGCCAAAGGCGGTGACGACAAAGCCAATAACAATCTGATAGGGGTTAACCTCTCCTACGGCAGCCAGTCCTCCCGGTCAGAACTGAAACAGCACCAGACCACTCAACAGGGCAGCAGCCTGATGACCGGGGATAATCTCACCCTCACCGCTGCCGGGACACCAGATCAGAACGGCGATATTCGCATTCAGGGCGGCCAGTTGCAGGCAGGAAAAGACCTGCAACTTAATGCCAGCCGGGATATCCAGCTCGCCTCCAGCCAGAACACCGAACAAACTACCGGCAAAAACAGCAGTCGCGGGGGCTCACTGGGCGTCGGTTTCACTGCCGGACCGGGGGGCACGGGTATCAACCTCTCCGCCAGCGCCAACTACGGCAAAGGCCGTGAAAGCGGTAACGACGTCAGCCATAATGAAACTACGCTGGATGCAGGGCAAACCGTCACCATCAATGCCGGCCGAGATGCCACGCTTAAGGGCGCTCAGGTCAGCGGCGAACAAATTACCGCCGACGTCAAACGCCACCTGACACTCAGTAGCGAGCAGGACAGCAACCGCTACGATATGAAGCAGCAGAATGTCAGTGCCGGCGTTAGTGCCACTATCGGCTCAGGTGGTTCATTGAACCTCAGCGCCAGCCGCGACAAAATCCACAGCAACTTTGACTCCGTACAGGAACAAACTGGACTGTTCGCTGGTAAAGGCGGATATCAAGTGAAAGTGGGGGAACACACCCAGCTTGACGGCTCAGTAATGGCCAGTACCGCAGACAAAGACAAAAACACCCTCGATACCGGTACGCTCGGCTTTGACAACATTCAGAACAAAGCGGATTTTAAAACCGAACACCACAGCGTAAGTGTCAGCACCGGCGGTTCAGCAGGCGGCATGTTCCTCAGTAACATGGCGGCCAATACCCTGGGCGGCGCTAACCGGGAAGGTCATGCCCAAAGCACCACTCACTCCGCGGTCAGCGACGGTACCCTGATTATCCGGGATAAAGACAGCCAGCAACAGGATATCACCACCCTGAGCCGGGATACCGACCATGCCAACAATGCCCTCAGCCCTATCTTTGACAAAGAGAAAGAACAGCAACGGCTGAAACAGGCTCAACTGATTGGCGAAATCAGTGCGCAGGTGATTGATATCGCCAGTACCGAAGGGGCCATTATCGCCACCAAAGCGGCCCACGCCAAACTGGAAAACATCAGTGACCCGGATAGAGAAGCGGCCATAAAAGTACTGAAGGATAAAGGTAAAACCGACATCACCCCGGAACAAATTAAAGACCAGATTTACAAAACCGCCTATAACCAGGCATTGAATGAGTCTGGCCTGGGCACCGGTGGCAAATACCACACTGCTTTACAAGCTGCTACTGCGGCCATTCAGGGACTCGCTGGCGGAAATATTGGTCAGGCACTGGCGGGCGGCGCTTCCCCTTACCTGGCTGGCGTGATTAAAGACCTGACTACCGACCCGAAAACCCATCAAGTGGATGTCGTGAGCAATACTCTGGCCCATGCGATTCTGGGGGCAGTGGCCGCGGAAATCAGTGGTAACAACGCGCTGGCCGGTGCAGCAGGAGCGGCGGGCGGTGAACTGGCCGCCCGGGAACTGATGAAGCATATTCATGGAGAAAATGCTAAAGTCAGTGACTTAAGTGAAGAAGAAAAACAGACCATCAGCACCCTCTCCACTCTGGCGGCAGGTCTGGCAGGCGGCATTGCCGGTGACTCCACCGGCAGCGCCGTCACCGGTGCCCAGGCCGGGAAGAATGCGATTGAGAATAACTATCTCAAGGCAGATCAAATCACCTCATGGCTGGAAAAATACAGGGCAGCGTCGACTGATGAAGAAAGGAACCGCTTAGTTGAGGTTGCTAGTAAAGCGGATCAAGAGCAGCAACGGAAAGCGGTGGAAACAAGGATCACAAAAGATTATTTGGAAAAACAACAGAAAGATCTCATTAATCTTGTTCAATCACCGGGTTGTGACGACGATTGTAGAAAGCTGGCAGAATATAGTATCAATCAGCTTACGCCCGTAATTGATAATTACGAGACATGGCAGAAAACCAACAATATTCCGCGGGCAGCAATCGCAACGATTACGCTTGCCTTACCAGCGTTAAGCAAGGCAGCAACACCTGTCGTTTCCAATTGGGTCGGAAGTACAACTATTGCGAATCGAGCGATAGGTGTTGGTACTACAGGCTTAGCAAATTTAGGAATGCAAAGTTATAATATCTACAATAATCCCCAAGAAAGTTTCAGCTATGCCAGCTTCGGGACAGCTTTGGTAACTGGCGGTGCAACGGCTGGGATGGGATATTGGGGCACAGTTACGACTAACACATTGGGGGCGGGGGTTTCTAGTGCAATTGATGGAAATTCACCGTGGTTATCGATGGGAGGTGCGTTTGTGGGATCGTCAGTGGGGTATGGGCTAGCAACAGGAACCACTAACTACCTTGATGGTAAAGTTAACTCTTGGTCAAATGGATTTAAAGAAAGATTTAGTGTGATCAATCCTTATATATCAGCACCGCCATTGGTATCTCCTGTTCCTGGTATTGTTGGTAGTGGAATGGGAGCTATTGGTTCTGAAGCTGCAAATAAAGTAGTCATGGATGAATTAAACTCTAAGGATAAAAAATGAAATTTATGATTTACTTTTTATCTTGGTCTTTAGTTTTGTGCATAGGTGTGTTCACCGCAGTCATGGCGGTAAAACTATTAGTTAAATTTGTTCTTTTTTTTGAAACTGGCGCGTTTTCCATTGGTTACAAAGATATTGTTGAAGCATCTGGTATCGGTGTTGTTATGGGGATATTCCTAGGTGCTGTTGTCTGTTTGGTAAATTATCTTCAATATAAAAGGTCTTAGGAAAAACTTGATGTTGTCATAATACTGAAAAGCTCCCGGCCTGAGATGAGATGCACCCCGAAAGTTGGACACCCAACAAGTAGGGGGAAGTTCTCCATAAAGAAGTACAGAAAGAATTCGTTTAAGTTTAAGCGTCAAGTTACTCCACATTACCACTGGCCTTAACCTCTCCGCCAACACCAACCACAGCAACGGCGTCAGCCATAACGAAACTACGCTGGATGCGGTGCAAACTGTCACCCTCAACGCTGGCCAGGATGCCACGCTCAAGGGCACTCAAGTCAGCGGCGAACAGATTACCACCGACGTCAAACGCCACCTGACGCTCAGTAGCGAGCAGGACAGCAACCGCTATGATATGAAGCAAGTGAAAGCAGGGGAACATACTCAGCTTGACAGCTCAGTCATTGCCAGTACCGCAGACAAAGATAAAAACACCCTCGATACCGGCACTCTGGGCTTTGGCGACATTCAGAACAAAGCGGATTTTAAAACCGAGCACCACAGCGTAAGTGTCAGCACCGGCGGCTCAGCCGGCGGCATGTTTCTCAGTAACATGGCGGCCAATACCCTGGGCGGCGCTAACCGGGAAGGCCATGCCCAAAGCACCACTCATGCCGCGGTCAGTGACGGCGCACTGATTATCCGGGATAAAGACAACCAGCAACAGGATATCACCACCCTGAGCCGGGATACCGACCATGCTAATAATGCTCTCAGTCCTATCTTTGACAAAGAGAAAGAGCAGCAACGGCTGAAACAGGCCCAACTGATTGGTGAAATCAGTGCGCAGGTGATTGATATCGCCAGCACCGAAGGGGACATTATCGCCACCAAAGCCGCCCACGCTAAACTGGAGAATATCAGTGAACCGGACAGAAAAGCGGCCATTAAAGTACTGGAGGATAAAGGTGAAACCGACATCACCCCGAAACTCATTCAAGACCAGATTTACAAAACCGCCTATAATCAGGCATTGAATGAATCTGGCTTTGGCACCGGTGGGAAATACCACACCGCTCTACAGGCCGCCACTGCGGCCATTCAGGGACTCGCGGGCGGAAATATTGGTCAGGCGCTGGCGGGCGGCGCTTCCCCTTACCTGGCTGGCGTGATTAAAGACCTGACTACCGACCCGAAAACCCATCAAGTGGATGTCGTGAGCAATACTCTGGCCCATGCGATTCTGGGGGCAGTGGCCGCTGAAGTCAGTGGTAACAACGCGCTGGCCGGTGCGGCAGGCGCAGCGGGCGGTGAACTGGCTACCCGGGAACTGATGAAGCACATTCACGGCGAAAATGTTAAAGTCAGTGACTTAAGTGAAGAAGAAAAACAGACCATCAGCACCCTCTCCACTCTGGCAGCAGGTCTGGCAGGCGGCATTGCGGGAGACTCCACCGGCAGCGCCGTCACCGGTGCCCAGGCCGGGAAGAATGCGGTGGAGAATAACTTACTGACTGTCAAAAAGAATGATACGTTGATCAAAGCCCTTGACGACCAAAAAGCGGGTAAAAACCTCCTGGAAGCGTCACAAAATATCGTCAGACTCACCAATGAAGACAAAGCCAGTAATGTAATTTTAGGCAAATATCGTGAAGGTAAATTAGACGAAAAAGGAAAACTGGAGCTGGCTACCTTACTCAACCAATATGGGGCTGAGTTACAGACAGAGTACGGTTTCTCAGGGAAAGAAGCTGCTGCCGCAATTCAGAATTTAATTAAAGGAGGTGCATTTGTCGCAACCGCCGCAAATGCGAAAGCCTATAACGAGGCACTAAGCTATCTGAAAACATACAGTGTACACTCAGGACAAGCTGCTATCGGAACAGATGCATTAATGGCATTACCCGGCATGCCAGGGACGCTTATTCGGGGAAGCCTTGTTGCCGGGGGTTCATATCAGGCGGGTACGGGTATTGGGCAGGTTATCGATGGTGAATATAGCCGTGGGGTAACAAATATGAGTCTGGGTTCACTGGCTATATTTGGAGGTGTTGCCGGTAATAAAGCCATAACCAAGCCGACAGAAGGAATCGTCTCACCAGACAAACTCTCAATTCAGGAAAACAGCAGGGTTTTGGATAAAAAAACTCATACATCCATTCCTAAGGTGACAGCAGAGTTAACTGATAAAGAAACCGGGAAAAAATTTACTGACACCAATCAGGGAAATCGACCAGATTACTATCTTGGTGAACAAAGTCGACCCACCCTGATTAATGGTCGAATACAAGCCAAAATAGAAAAACGGCCTAATAAAGATCTCCCTAATAGAAATATGGCAACAGCGCATGCCGAGGTTGGAGCCATACAGCAAGCTTATGAGAATGGCTTAACTATGGGCCGAGATATGGAGCTGAAAGTAACTAGGGATTATATCTGTGGTTACTGTAAGGGAGATATTGCAGCAATGGCCGATAAAGCTGGGCTAAAATCACTTACAATATATGAAGAAAAATCAGGCAGCACACTATACTGGGTTCCTGGAATGAAATCGATAAAGGAGAAAAATTAAAATGAATTTTTCTATTAAGTGGATCTTAAATGGGAAAGGGGGAAAAACAAAGTTTCCTATTTGGTTGGATATAGAGAAGATTCTATTAAATTTAAAAGGTAAATCAGGAGTATTAGTATTAAGTGTCATCAATAATGAAACTGAATTACAGGTAAGAACTGAGGAAGGAGATTATTTGCTCACATTAGGTGAAGTAATGGAAGATGAATATAATGTTCGTTCTTATTGGGACCCAGAAGGACCAGATCAAAAAATTAATATCTTAGGTGATTATTGGCCAGCTCGCCAACTCACAAAAGATTTCGATTTTGTAGTGAAAGTATTCAAAGAGTTTTTTGATACAGGCAATGTGTCAAAAGAACTCCTAAATTAAGTAACCAGCCTCGGCCATTGCAAAACCGGGGCTATTTTTTCCACCCGCATTAGCCCGACAGGATAATGTTAACTTAATTCAAATTTTCAAATGAAACCAAAGCCGCCTTAGCGGGGTACAAGCTGTCCAGAACAGGACAGCAACCGCTACGATATGAAGCAACAAAATGTCAGTGCCGGCGTTAGTGCCACTATCGGCTCAGGTGGTTCATTGAACCTCAGCGCCAGCCGCGACAAAATCCACAGCAACTTTGACTCCGTACAGGAACAAACTGGACTGTTCGCTGGTAAAGGCGGATATCAAGTGAAAGTGGGGGAACACACCCAGCTTGACGGCGCAGTAATTGCCAGTACCGCAGACAAAGACAAAAACACCCTCGATACCGGCACTCTGGGCTTTGGCGACATTCAGAACAAAGCGGATTTTAAAACCGAACACCACAGCGTAAGTGTCAGCACCGGCGGTTCAGCAGGCGGCATGTTTCTCAGTAACATGGCGGCCAATACTCTGGGCGGCGCTAACCGGGAAGGCCATGCTCAGAGCACCACTCACTCCGCGGTCAGCGACGGTACCCTGATTATCCGGGATAAAGACAGCCAGCAACAGGATATCACCACCCTGAGCCGGGATACCGACCATGCCAACAATGCCCTCAGCCCTATCTTTGACAAAGAGAAAGAACAGCAACGGCTGAAACAGGCTCAACTGATTGGCGAAATCAGTGCGCAGGTGATTGATATCGCCAGTACCGAAGGGGCCATTATCGCCACCAAAGCGGCCCACGCCAAACTGGAAAACATCAGTGACCCGGATAGAGAAGCGGCCATAAAAGTACTGAAGGATAAAGGTAAAACCGACATCACCCCGGAACAAATTAAAGACCAGATTTACAAGACCGCCTATAATCAGGCATTGAATGAATCTGGCTTTGGCACCGGTGGGAAATACCACACCGCTTTACAGGCTGCCACCGCGGCCATTCAGGGACTCGCGGGCGGAAATATGGGTCAGGCGCTGGCGGGCGGCGCTTCCCCTTACCTGGCCGGGGTGATTAAAGACCTGACTACCGACCCGAAAACCCATCAAGTGGATGTCGTAAGCAATACCCTGGCCCATGCGATTCTGGGGGCAGTGGCCGCTGAAGTCAGTAGTAACAACGCGCTGGCCGGTGCGGCAGGCGCAGCGGGCGGTGAACTGGCTGCCCGGGAACTGATGAAGCACATTCACGGCGAAAATGTTAAAGTCAGTGACTTAAGTGAAGAGGAAAAACAGACCATCAGCACCCTCTCCACTCTGGCAGCAGGTCTGGCAGGCGGCATTTCGGGAGACTCCACCGGCAGCGCCGTCACCGGTGCCCAGGCCGGGAAGAATGCGGTGGAGAATAACTTCCTTACGGCCAAAGATGTTTATGAACTGAAAGAAGAACTACTGGAAGCAGAAAAGACTGGCTCAGATAAGCAGGTAATTTACGACAAGTTTAAGGAGCGCAGCGAGAAAAACCGTCTGGAAGGTGTGGCGGATAACTGTTCCCATAATCCGGGCTGTGTGGTGTCCGTCTGGGAAATGATGAACTCGGGAACAGACGCCGCCAGTGGCCTGAACCGAACTTCGCTCTTCTCCAGTCTCAGCAGTGAGGAGATGGCACAGTTAAACCGCTTTGTGCAGGCGGAGGCTCAGGCGATTTACCAGTCGCTACCGGATGTAGTAAAGAAAGCTGTTGAAGGAAAGGAGTTCGCCGAGCAGTTTGGTGTAATGCCGAAAGTGGGCAGCAGTAGCGGAATAATTGGACTGGGGATAGCAGGGAGGAAGCCCGCAGCAAAAGGCACGCCAGAATCTGCCGCTAAACAGGAGAATCATCCAAGTACGGAAACTACAAAAGTACCTCACAACCAAACTGTAAAACATGCTAATAAGACTTTTGAAATTAAGTCACTCCCGGATATGCATGGTAAAGAGCATATTACAGCAGTAAAAGGTGATGCCAAAATACCTGTTGATAAAGTAGAACTGTATATGCGTGGTAAGGCAGCAGGTGATCTTGATGCACTTAAAAAAGAATATAATGCACTTAAAGATTTGCGGATTCAGAACCAAAGAGAATTTGCTAAAAATCCAGAAAATAAGACAAATTTATCTATTTTGGAGAAGAAAATTCACAATGTTGAACGTTCCCAAGAGATGAATAAAGTGTTAAATAACGCCGGTCTTCCTGATACTAAAACTAATAATAATATGATTATAGGCAAACTGTTGGATTCAGCAAAAGATGTTACACCTGAAAACAGGAAAACGTCAGTTGTTGTTTCAGGAAACAATGGATCGGTTAGAGTTTATGCAACTTGGACAATCTTACCTGATGGTTCAAAGAGGTTAGCTACTGTTCAGACAGGAACTTTCAAATGACAGAAAAAATAGAACTTAACGAATTAGTTTCAGGATTAGAAAGCTATCTTGAAAATGGTTATATAAATGCGGATTCATATGAAGATCCTGCGGATGATGCAATAGATTATCTAGGAGAACTATTGTTGAAAGATTCTGGATATTGTTTGCATTTTTGTAAAAAAATCCTAAATTCGAATCATCTTGATGGTAATTTTGTTAAATCTATTGCTTTAGATTTTTTGATTTTATCGGAATCTAATTGGTTGGATGCTTTTAATTATTTACTCAATAAAGCTGAAAACCTATCTATTCCGGAATTAGAAAAAGCATTGTTTTACTTCTATTGCGCAAAAAATGATCCAGAACCACATCCTGTACCAGAAGGTCTTTTTGAGAAATTAGTAAAAAGATATCAGGTAGTAAAAAATGAACCCGAAGCAAATTTTTATCATCTAGATGAAACGTACAATGATTTTATTAAAGCACATTCATTGGATTTTTGACTAGCTATCAGGGTAAAAGATCCCGGTCATAATGAACTGTCCCCGAAAATTGGATACCCAACAAGTAGGGGAAAGTTCTGTATGAAGAAATACAGGAAGCATTTGCTCAATATTATCTTTCTACCGCCAGATGAGATAACTAGATGCTTACACTTTATTCAGGGTGAGCAAAGTGGATTTAACCGTCCAACAGGACATCACCAACCTCGGCAGACAAATTTAGGTCCGTGACCATATTTCTGCATTGGCAGGCCGGAATATCACCAGCGCCTCTACCCTGCGTGGAAAAATACTTTTTGTATGTCAAAAAGACAGAGATGGAGAAATAAAAAAATGTGGCCTTTAGCTGATAAGTTATTATCTATTTGCAATAATGACATTTCTTCTGTTAAGTCAGAAAAATACATTACTTCTGTTTATGGGCCATCATTAGTAGATGAATTAAGTTATCTATTAACGAAAAAAAATGGACTTTATGGGTTTGAGTCAGCCTTACGAGTTTTTCCATATGAAACAGTGAGCGAAAAAATCGGCCTAATAGACTAGAAGAACAGTGAACTATGGATTGACTCATATGAAGATATGGCTAAAGACGCTCTTTTTTTTGCAGAAGACACTTTGGAAATCAGTTTTGTTTAAAAGGTGATTACATCTATACATTCGATCCTGAAACGGGTTTATTTGATAAATTGGCTGAAAACATAAATGAATGGTGTGGAATTATATTGGAAGATTACGAAGTTCTAACTGGGTATTATTTAGCACATTCTTGGCAAAAAATTAATGGCCCTATTCAATCTGGTTATCGTTTAATACCTAAAGTTCCCTTCGTTGCAGGAGGAGAATATAAACTGGAGAATCTTTATTTAGCCCGTTCATTTGAAGCTATGAGGATTAGAGCTAATTTTGCTCTGCAAATACGGAATATCTCTGATGGAGAGAGTATAAAAATAGGTATAACAGATTGGAGATAACATGCAATTTATAACAAATTAAAATAGAATTTAAACCAATATGAAGTGCCTCAAAGAGTTGAGCAGTTTACACTAAACGGCTAATGATACCTGACTCAGACCATTTAATTTTTAGCCATGCTCTCAATTTGCTGAAAAACTTATTTAAAATACAAGATGTCGTCTCATCATCTAACATTTCAGATACAGATTACCCGCTAAAAATATTATCAAAGTCGTCTCCTTTTAGAAAATAGATTATCTGATTAAATTATTCATACGACTATCCTCCATTTTTCATTGATAGCTTTATGACATACAGGGTTTAAACTACTATTAAAAGTCATTTTTTTAATCTCTCCTCGTTAAACACGCACTCACACACTGATTTTTTCAATCAAGATATAATATTTAAATATTCAACTAGGCGTGTTTTCATGGCAAAACAAAACGTAGTAGAAACAAGGTTAAATCTGCGTATAAATTAAAAATTTAAAAATACGGTAAAAACCGCAGCATCTGTTTTTAATACCGAATATGACTGGTTTCATTAATACAAACAGTAAGTAAAGAGGCTCAGAAAATGATTGAAGAAAATTCTAAAATTATCTTATCGCTAGAAGATAAAAAGTTAATCCTCTATCTATTGAATAATCCTCCAAATCCTAATAATAAATTAAAAACTGCTGCTTTGAATGAATTACTGGATACTAACGTGATTTCGGGAACAAAATCAATACCCAGAAGGATTAACAGACAACTTTATTATAGCACCGTGACTTTAGCATGGCCTCGGTGCCGCCGGTGTAATCCTTCCGTTTTTTCGGAGAAAACCTTTTAATTTCCACCTAGTTTTCAATGTATATCTTAGCTATTTTCTCAAATAAAGAGCTTTTACTAACTTCCCTTAGCTTTAATATATCGTTGGTAAAAGAACGTAGGAAAATAGATGTAATATTTTGTTCCATAGCATTTACCTGTTTACCCTCTTTATCCATAGTCAGAATATTGTAAATTAAGTTCTCTTTTGCAATCGTTTGATTAGGTGAATTGCATGGTGATACAAAATATAATAAGTCATTTCCCCTCGGTTGAAGATAAATATGTTCATACTGACTATTCTGTTTAGGCGCTAAGTAATAGGGTAAAACTGTTTCAATCGGATTACATACTCTATTCACTAAATTCTCATCTTCCAAAGCATATTCAATATTATCTATTTTCTGATTACCGATGATCCTGGGAATTCTATCCGAGTGATATCGACTAAGACATATTTTTTCAACATTATCAAATAAATAAAAAGACTCATTATAAAGTTTTGGGATTTTTTTCATAAATTTACATTTTTCTTCAAGGGCCGACTGACTCTCTACAAGTGAATGCTCATTGATAAAAAGCGTTTTATTATGAATATCAATATCAACTATTGAAGCAAGTATTTCCTTATTTTTCTTATACTCCGCTGGAATCCTAATATATACAAGAGTTATCTTTAAATCTGGAAGATCAATTTTTTCAATCTTCTTCTCTTTGAAAATATTCTCTTTTAGCCAAAGTTCACTCTTGATCTTTTGGATTTTTATAAGTATTTTGTCGCTTAATTTTTCCAATCCGGTTTTCTTATCGTTTTCCACAATATTATTATCTAAATCTATACCCTGAATAACCGTTTCATCTTGTGCTTTAAATCTATTAGATTTCAATTTCGTATAGTAATCCGCTTCAACATTATCTATTCCCTTTTCTCTCATAGGCTTAAATGCATCCCATGTCGTGTTTTTAGTTTCACCCTCAACCAATACACTGGTTTTAGATCCATCATCCAATGAATTGAAAACCAAATAGTTTTTATTTTTATCCAATGCGTTAAAATCTTTAGCAGAGGAATAAGTTAATTCTTTTAATTCAAATATTTCCTTAATCTCTTTTTCCAAAAACATTTTGGATTTACTATCAGCAGAATGCTCTGGAATTCGAGCATCTATTAATACCAGAGGATATGATAAATTCTTATTAACAGTAATAAAGTCATGAAATATATAATCAGCTTTAAAGTATCTTTCATTAAAAGAGATCTCTGCATGATTTAATAGTTCTTTTATTTTTTGTATAATCAAGTTATGAACATAATTTTTACTATTTCGATATCCTTTCATGAATCGCATGAATTTTTTCTTAGAATATTCATTTGTATTGATATTATCTTTGACTTGAAAATTATTTCCTTTAGTCCTATACCCAATGGATTTCAAGATGCATCGCGACGGCAAGGGAGTGAATCCCCGGGAGCATAGGTAACTATGTGACCGGGGTGAGCGAGTGCAGCCAACAAAGAGGCAACTTGAAAGATGACGGGTATAAACAACAATTGAGTTTCTTCTGTATTGAATGAATCCACTTTTTTTCAATTCTAAAGACCTTTCTATGTAAATTTACGACTAACTCTTTTTGATAAAAGAAATGAAAACGTGGATAAAAAGCATCAATTATATTCCCTCTCTGTTCTTCTGATAAATAAATTCGTGAATTATAAAATACAGGTTCTATTTCATAATTCTCTTCAGGCTCTTTAAGAAAAATTCTTTTAATATGAAATCCCACAATCGCAGAAAAAACATTGCATAAAAAATTGCTATTTTCTTCAAATTTATCAATAAACCCTTTTATGTCATATTCCTGGTCGGAAAGATAAAAAAAGTGAACTGCTTTACAGACCGCTGACAAACCCCATTTAAAATAATGAGGTTTGTTTTTTTCATTATGAAAAATGCTGTGTCCATTTTTTCTCACTAAGCTGGTCTGAGCACTCACCCAGATGCCATTTTGGACCCTGCTACACTAAATATTCCCCCATCCACAGATGAAAATCAGCAACTCTATCTGCTTGATATTTTGAACTGTTGCCACCAAAAGGCATTGTATTTTCACTTTCAGCAACCCACAAAAACGGGCCTAATGGTGCCCATGATACTGCTTTAATAGGCACAGGGGGGCACAGCTCGCTGTTCGTTCCTTGATTTGTGCAGATTGATACTGGTTTTCAAACGGGTGCTGTCAGTACAGAGTACCCGTCCACCGACCAATCTTTTGGCGATCGCTTACTCAACAATGTTGTAAAAAATTTGCCGGAAGACCTCGCTGTGACTGAAACGACGACGACATTTCTAACTCAGGGTTGAGGCATCAGAGACCTTCTCTGTCAGTCCGAGGCGCAGAAACCAGCGGTAAGCCACATTAACCTGAATTTCCTGTACCAGACGGCGTTCACTGGAAATACCAAATAAAAATAGTCCAGTAACATCATCTTGAGCAACATAACTGGATCGATAGCCGGTCAGCCATTATTGTGGCAATACAATGGGACTACTAATTCGCGGATAAATTAGAAATCAATGACGGCATCGACTTGACGGACCAAATGATTTTTAAGGACCAGCTCATCAAACAAGAGCGTTTCTGGTGGGAAAGTCTGGAGAGGGTGGTGTTCTTAACATGGTGGCAAGCCCGGTTTATTGAACGGAGCTTAATTAAAGCAAATTGCGGGGTGAAAAACCAAAACTTTGTCAATAACCTGATCATAACATATCATTAACATTTATTGTGATATAAATCACAATTAAAAAGAAAATAAAAAGACATTGTAAATATTATAAATTATATATTGAGGTTACTTTATGAAAAGTCATTTTTAAAATTAAATCGAGGATATAAACATGCAAAAGAAAACATCTGTTGAAGTTGAAGTTGAAGATAAAGAAATGACCTGCGGTTCATACAATAAATAAAAATATTAGCGTATGGCTAACCAATTTGGTTGGCCATGTTCTACATAAGGAGGCGGGCATGAGAATAGCATGTGGTTTTAATCCTAATTTTCTTAGCGGTGAAATACACATACCGAGTAAAGTATCGATGATAGAATTAGGGATTACTGCATACAATATTTTATCAGTTGCAGAAAAAAGAACTCCATTCGAAAGATACAATGGAAAATTCTCTCTTCACATCGCCAGAAGTGCAATAACAGAAGATATGCAATCAGGCTGTAACTATATTAATAACATTATGCCACGAATAATCAATACGGAAAAAACAATTAGCATTGGTTTTCATTTGTGTGGAAGTAGAAAGGATAACATTGGTAAGTATGGTTTTACTCCCCATTATGAAAGAAGCAAGAGGAAAGAAAGAAATGCTATAAATTTCTTAAAAATGGTTTCTCAAACATATCAGATAGATACATGGATAGAAAATTCAAACTTTTACTCTGGTGAACCAAGTGAGATCTCTAACGCGATAATGAGCGCGAATTACATAAGTAAAGAAAGTAATTCTATACCCTATGGATTTCAAGATGCATCGCGACGGCAAAGGAGTGAATCCCCGGGAGCATAGCAAACTATGTAACCGGGGTGAGCGAGTGCAGCCAACAAAGAGGCAGCTTGAAAGATGACGGGTATAAACAAATAGTTGACCTGGCTCATCTAATCATCAATTCAGTAAATGCAAAAGTTGATCCTCTTATATTTATTGGAATGATAGATTGGGATAATGTAGTCGAGATTCATCTATCAGGAATAATTGAGGGAAAGGATGGGACATTTCATGATGGACATTCAGAGAGAGTTCATCATATTGTTTGGGATTCTTTTGAGAAAATAATTTCCAGCAAATTAATCAAAGAAAGTTGCTATATAAATATTGAGCACACAGAAAATTCTTGGTTAAAGAACTTATCTGGTTATAATAATGACTTTGAAAAGCTGAATTCAATATTATTAAAAAATAAAGAAACAAGTAAACCCTCAAATACCAACATGAATGATTATGCGAAATCATACCTATCAAGAACTCTGCTAGCAGCCATAAAAAACAGGAAGGAAATTGAAATCGCTAAGTCGGAAAACATTGAGTCACTTATATCTAGTTGGATATTAAGTATAGAAGGAAGTGAAGTAAACTTATGCCTAACAAAAGAAGAGGAAGATGAAACTATAAATTCAGTTCATTATTTAAAATCATTCGAAAGTTTTGTGAATAGGTGAATCATGCAAATAGGAACCAATTGGTTTGGAAATAGAGAACTAAGCATTCTAAAGGAAATAATATCACTAAGAAAGGTCGACTTCATAGAGATATTAATAGATAACTTTTTGCAGTGCTCTCCTGACTCAATACTTGACATAAGCAAAGGATTACCGATAGCGTTTCATATCATGAACTCTAAATATATGCACAGAAGCAAACAAGATTTAGAGAGTATAGGGAAAAGAATAAGAGTACTCCAAAAAGAACTAAATCCCATATATATATCTGATCATGTTGGTGTTTTTTATCATAATAGCTATCCTTTACCAACAATGGGTGAAGTAGATTACTCTTCTGAAAAAGATAAATACTTCGATTCAGTAAGCCTTTGGCAAGATATAATTGGCGAAAAAATTTATTTAGAAAACTTCCCTTCAATACTTGATGAAAACGCTAGGCTACAACCAGATTTTTTTAAAGAAATGACAAAAAAATGCGGCAATGGACTTTTGTTTGATATATCAAATGCTGTGATTGCACAAGAAAACACGGGAACCCCATTTGAAGAATGGCTTGATATAGAAATGAACCATCTTCACATTGGTGGTTATGCAGAAACATCATTACGCCCTAGTTTCTTGGTTGACACTCATGCAGATAGAATATCTAATCTTTCATTAGAGTATTTTAATAAATTGGGAACAGAAAGTAAGGACAACCTTACATCACTATCAGTTGAAAGAGATGATAATTTTGTATTAGGAGACTGGATTAATGACATCGAATTATGCAGACAATAGAAATTGTTACTCTTATGTTGTAACTGGAGAATCCGCATCAGAACTACCAAAAAACAAATCAGACTCTCTATCTAAACTCATGATCTATAACATAACTAATGTACTAAACACCCCTCTGAGCAGATCTAAAGCTGAAGTTTCTTTTGAAGAAGTAGAAGAATTTATACGTTGGGCAAACAAAAGGAAATATCATCTCGACTGGAGAATATTTGTATACTTTTTATCTTTCAGACATGAAAGTAAAAAGCATCTTACAGATGAGATGATTAATGATTTATTAATCTTCTCAGCAAGCCAATGGACTTATTTTGATAAAAGCGATAAAGAAGAGATAATAATATATTCCAAGATTAAAGAAGGATATAAGTTTATAGCAAAAAAGTCAAAAAAAGCGTCAATTGCAAGAAAATTATACATAGCTAAGATTGATATTATGGATGATGGATCTCATGATAGAAGAAAAGAAATTATATATATTTGACAAGGGTATTATATTGCCATCAATAACAATGTTTAAGAGTAGAATGTTAAACATGGCAATGCAACTTATTATTACCGCACTAATATATCAATTGTCTACAGACGATGCCGGATTTTTTTTACTATCATCACAGTTGATTCAGATATTTGTTGTTGCTTCATGTACCTTTTTCATCGGCATTAATATAAAATCAGACATTAAAAATAAAAACTACATTTACAAAAACTACACTTGGCTTTTAATAACAGGGACGATAATAGGCTTATTAATAACTCTAATATCTGTGATATCAATACATTATTACAGTGACCATACAGTAACAAAAAAAATAGCATTGATACTATCAATCGGAATTATACCATTATGTATATATTCTGTTAACTGCGCAATTCTAGAGTCTACAAAACAAGAAAGGTACATGGTAAAAGTCAACTCATTCAGTATATTAACAAATGTATTCGCCATGATTGCATTATACTTATTTACTGGTGATTTAATATTTTCTATTGCTCTTGCTATCAGTATCTCAAGGGCATACATGGCCATCTCATCTTCAATCCCATTAATAAAATTTATAAAATGGAAAAAAGTTGACTTACCTTACATTAAGGATATTGTGAATATAGGAATAAATGAGGCTTTAACATCTACATCATTAGTGATATTGATGTCTATTTTAATAAGGTTTGTATCGACATTAATTTCAAACATAGAATTATCAAAATTATTTGTTTACATGGGGGTTATGAATTACCTATTTGTTACGGGCTTTTCTGCTGTTATTTCATTGGCTTCAAATTACAGAAGTGATGAGAACAATTTTTTAAATATAGCGATAGGTACCAATTTATTTTACCTTATTATCTTTTCAACCTTCTCACCATTAATCAGTTTGATGGTATTCAATACGCTAACAGAAACAATAGATATAATAACTTGTGCATTAGTCATATTCTTTGACTTGATTGCCGTATCTATTATTAACAGAATAAGGAGCAAATCACCAAATTCAAAATCTGTATATCTTAAGGTGATTCCCATTATCACCGTACTTGTGGTCACCTCTACATTAATTAGCCCGACATCATTCGAAATCTTATTGACTTTTGTATGCAGTAATATACTGTATACGCTAATTTCATTAATATGGTACTCGCTATGGAAAAAGAAATCTTTATTTTTAGAGAAGTTAACGTAGAAGATGCAAACAATCTTATTGTTTTTTTTAATGATTTGGATAACACATCGGAATTTATGTTGCTTGAACCGGAAGAAAGAAAAACAAGTGTTGAAGAACAGACGGATATAATAAAAGGATTCGGAAAAGACAGGCAAATGTTAATATGCGAAGATAGCAAAAACATTATTGGATTTATTGTTATATCTAGAGGAGTGTTCAATAGGAACAGGCATCTGGGTTCTATTGTTCTTGGAGTAAAAAAAGAATATAGAAATAAAGGCATAGCAAGAACCCTACTCAACAAAGCGCAAGATTGGTCACGGAAAAATGGAATTAGTAGACTTGAATTAACCGTTGCAATAAAAAACACATTGGCAATAAAGCTGTATTTGTCATCAGGTTTTATTTTTTCTGGCATCAGAACTAGCTCACTATTTATAAATGGTGAACTGACAGATGAATACTATATGACTAAAGGAATATCTGAAACAGTAATAGACAATGAGGCAAACAACCGGTGATTAAGCTAAGATTTTTTGTGGAAGGAACAACATATGGAGAGTATGTGATGATTACGCTATTAAGCATAAAGAAGAAATTAGTCAGAATACGCGTCTTGCCGTGTTATCAATAAGGGCTTTAGGTGAAGAATTCCCGTGTAAATAGCATTTTTCAGATCGTCGGGGTACTCCTACATTAGATGAAAGTTAACAGAGTTTTGAAGCAACTCAGACCGTTAACAAACCTCATTGAAAATAACGGGATTTGTCAACGGTCTGAAAAGTGAACCACTTTATTATTCCAAAAATCATCGTTTTTATTCCGATTAGCTCCTGACAGTAAATTAAATGATTTTATTTACTTCACACTTTAATAAATCAGGAAATCTAAACGTCTATACTTCTTCACATCTAAAACAAAACTAATATATTCCTTTTGGCTATATATGGTTGCTATTCATTCTTTCAAACAAATACATATACAGAGTTATCCTCCATAACTATCTGAATACAACGGATTATCTGGAGATGATATGACCACATCACGCTCTGTTCTCAATATGATTGGCAATACCCCGTTGCTGGAGTTAACGCATCTGAATACCGGTCAATGTCAATTATTTATTAAGCTGGAGAATCAAAATCCCGGTGGCTCTATTAAAGATCGCGTCGCTCTTTCCATGATCGAACAGGCGGAAGAACAGGGATTGCTTCAATCTGGTGGTACGATTATTGAAGCTACGGCGGGTAATACCGGCATCGGATTGGCACTAGTCGCCGCCTTGAAAGGCTATAAATTGATTCTGGTCGTTCCAGATAAGATGAGCCGGGAAAAGGTGTTTCATCTGCGTGCACTGGGTACCGATGTACGTCTTACCCGTTCTGATGTCAGTAAAGGTCATCCAGAGTATTATCAAGACTATGCCCTACGTCTGGCGCAGGAGATTCCCGGTGCTTATTATATCGATCAGTTCAATAATCCCGCTAATTCAGCAGCACACACTACCTCTACCGGACCGGAAATCTGGCAACAAATGGACCACAATGTCGATGCAGTGGTGCTCGGTGTCGGGTCAGGCGGTACGCTTGGCGGCTTGAGCCACTATTTTGCTCAAGTTTCGCCGGAAACGGAGTTTGTTCTGGCAGATCCAAATGGTTCTATTCTGGTGGACTATATTGAACACGGCAAATATGGCGAAGCCGGAAGCTGGCAGGTAGAAGGCATCGGCGAAGATTTTATCCCTCCTCTGGGCGATTTTAGTCGAGTGCACCACGCATACCGTGTCAGTGATGCAGAGGCTTTTTCCAGTGCCCGTGATCTGTTGCTAAAGGAAGGTGTTCTGGCGGGCTCTTCCAGCGGAACTTTGCTCGCCGCTGCACTGCGCTATTGCCGTGCGCAAACCACTCCCAAACGTGTGGTTACGCTAGCATGTGACAGTGGAAACAAGTATCTGTCAAAAATGTTTAACGATTATTGGATGCTGGAACAGGGATTCAAATCGCGTGTGCAACAGCACGATCTCAGCGATTATATTACTTACCGCTATCAGGATGGCGCTACGGTTTTTATATCGCCAGAAGATACGTTGAAAACCGCGCATACCAGAATGCGTTTGTATGAGATTTCTCAATTACCGGTGCTGAAAGGAGAACAAGTCGTTGGCATTATCGACGAGTGGGATTTGATGCACACCGTGCAGGCTGATCCACATAATTTCAGCCTGCCCGTTAGCCACGCCATGACTCATCAGGTGAAAACGCTGGATAAAAACGCTTCTCTGCAACAATTGATGGCAACTTTCGACGCCGGACATGTGGCGCTGATCGTCGATAATGGCCGCTTTCTTGGGCTGGTAACTCGCACAGATGTGCTGAACGCATGGCGTCAGCAACTTAATTGATTTTTAGGAATAACTCTATGACCAAGTTTGATACTAAAACTGTTCACGCTGGCTACACTCCGGATCACACTGGCGCGGTAATGCCGGCAATTTATGCAACATCAACTTACGCCCAATCAGCCCCCGGCCAGCACTCTGGTTATGAATATTCCCGCAGTGGCAATCCGACACGTGATGCTCTGGAAAGCGCGATAGCCGAACTGGAAAACGGTAGCCGAGGCTACGCTTTTAGTTCGGGGCTGGCTGCCAGTTCTACGGTGCTAGAACTTTTGGATAAGGATAGCCATTTGGTGGCAGTCGATGATCTGTACGGTGGCACCTATCGGCTACTCGAAAAAGTACGTAGCCGCACTGCCGGTTTACGTGTCACTTATGTGGAAGCCAATGACATTGCCGGCCTTGAAGCCGCTATTCGTCCCGACACAAAAATGATTTGGGTGGAAACCCCCACCAATCCCTTGCTGAAACTGGCCGATCTGACGGCTATCGCACAAATAGCGCAACGCCACAGTATTATTAGTGTGGCAGATAACACTTTCGCCTCACCGTATCTCCAGCGCCCACTTGATCTGGGATTTGATGTCGTCGTGCACTCCGCTACTAAATATTTAAACGGCCACTCTGATGTGATCGCCGGGCTGGCAGTGGTCGGAAAAAATGCAGAACTAGCAGAAAAACTGGGTTTTCTGCAAAACTCTATAGGTGGTGTACTCGATCCATTTAGTAGTTTCCTGGTGCTGCGCGGAATGCGGACACTTGCCCTGCGTATGCAACGCCACATTGACAGTGCATCAAAGATCGCACATTGGCTGGAGCAACAGCCTCAGATCAAAACCGTCTTCTATCCCGGCCTCGCTTCCCATCCACAGCATGAACTAGCAAAACGTCAAATGAAGGGCTTTGGCGGTATGATTTCTGTTCACTTAAAAGGTGATGATGATTATGCCCGCCGGTTAATTCAAGAGCTAAAACTATTTACACTGGCAGAAAGTCTGGGCGGGGTGGAGAGTCTGATCAGCCAACCATTTAGTATGACTCACGCGTCTATCCCATTAGAAAAACGCCTTGCTTCTGGGATCACACCACAGTTGGTACGTATTTCTGTGGGTATAGAGGATACCGAAGATCTCATCGCTGATTTAGCTCAGGCGTTGGAAAAAGCCGCGCAATAAAAGAGCTATGCCAGCCAATTTTTTCAACTGGCTGGCATTTAAATAAAAAGCGGCTCTTTTTATGCAATCAAAAGTAAATGTAGAACCAGAATTATTTATCACCCAACAGAACGGATTCCAATGCGATTTCAATCATTTCATTGAAAGTCGTCTGGCGTTCCTCGGCAGTCAGTTTTTCATGAGTACGAATGTGGTCAGAGACAGTACAGATAGTCAGCGCTTTTGCGCCATATTCAGCCGCAACACCGTAAAAACCCGCAGCTTCCATTTCTACGCCCAGAATGCCATATTGCTCCATTACATCGAACAGTTGTGGATCGGGTGTATAGAACAGCTCAACCGAGAAGATGTTACCTACACGTACATTGATGTTTTTTGCTTTAGCAGCATCAACAGCGTTACGGACCAGATCGAAATCAGCAATCGCCGCAAAATCGTGATCTTTAAAACGTATACGGTTAACCTTGGAATCAGTACATGCCCCCATGCCAATAATTACGTCACGCAATTGAACATCTTGACGTACTGAACCACAGGAACCTACACGGATAAGGACTTTAGCGCCAAAATCAGTGATCAGCTCTTTCGCATAGATAGAGCAGGATGGGATACCCATACCATGCCCCATCACAGAAATCGGGCGGCCTTTATAAGTACCGGTAAACCCCAACATACCGCGTACATCGTTTACCTGCCGCACATTTTCCAGAAAAGTTTCAGCAATATATTTCGCACGTAATGGATCGCCAGGCATCAGAACAACGTCTGCAAAATCACCTATCTCAGCATTAATATGAGGCGTGGCCATAATTAAATTCCTTATTTTTTTATTTAATGGTTATTTTAGTCATACATGGCTGCCCAAAAGCAGCCAGTAAGTAGGTTCAGAGCATTGATTTGCCATATTCCATTGGCGACAGTTCAAAATATTCAGCGACTGTCTGTCCAATATCAGCAAAAGTTTCACGATGCCCCAATGAACCAGGTTGTACTTTTGGTCCATAAATCAGCACCGGAATGTGCTCACGAGTGTGGTCAGTACCAGACCACGTTGGATCACAACCGTGGTCGGCGGTCAGGATTAAAATGTCATCATCTTTCACCCGTTTCAGCATTTCAGGCAGACGACGGTCAAACAGTTCCAATGCCGCCGCATAACCCGGAACATCACGACGATGACCATAAGAAGAGTCGAAATCGACAAAGTTAGTGAATACGATGGTGTTGTCACCCGCTTTTTCCATTTCCACCAGCGTTGCATCAAACAATGCATCAATGCCGGTCGCTTTTACTTTTTGCGTAATGCCGACGTTTGCATAGATATCGGCAATTTTACCGATAGAAATGACTTCGCCATTTTTCTCATCGACTAATTTTTTCAGCATGGTAGGAGCAGGCGGCTTTACAGCTAAGTCATGACGATTACCGGTACGCTGGAAATTACCCGCCTTGTCTCCAACAAATGGGCGCGCAATAACCCGGCCAATGTTGTAACCGCCATCAGTCAACTCTTCACGGGCGATTTCACACAGTTCATACAGGCGATCTAAACCGAAAGTCTCTTCGTGGCAAGCGATCTGGAATACCGAGTCAGCAGAGGTATAGAAAATCGGTTTACCCGTTTTCATATGTTCTTCACCCAACTTATCCAGAATAACCGTACCAGAAGAGTGGCAGTTACCGAGATAACCTGGCAGATTTGCGCGTTCTACCAGTTTATCCAACAATGCCTGCGGAAAGCTGTTCTCTTCATCTTTGAAGTAACCCCAGTCAAACAGCACCGGGACACCGGCAATTTCCCAGTGACCTGACGGTGTATCTTTACCGGAAGAGAGTTCACTGGCGTAAGCGTAAGCACCCATAATGTCCGCGTCTTTATCCAAACCGACAGGGAAAGTTCCACAGGACTCCTCAGTCGCTTTCCCCAAACCTAAACGGCTTAAGTTCGGCAAATACAGAGGCCCTTTGCGACCGACATCAGCATCACCACGGGCACATGCTTCAGCAATGTGCCCCAAGGTGTTAGATCCTTTATCACCAAATTTTTCGGCATCTTCACTGGCGCCAATGCCAAAAGAATCCAATACCATGATGAATGTTCGTTTCATAAATTTTCTCCTGCGTCAAATCACACTATACCCGTTATCTTTCAAGCTGCCTCTTTGTTGGCTGCACTCGCTCACCCCGGTTACATAGTTTGCTATGCTCCCGGGGATTCACTCCCTTGCCGTCGCGATGCATCTTGAAATCCATAGGGTATAACAATGCGAAAATGCCACCATTATCTAATAATAAGTATGGTTATTATTCGCCAAGTTGGCGATAAACCATCGGTGCGGCTGGTTTGGCTTCTGTACCCAGAACGATAGCTTTACGTACTGCCTTTGCCACTTCCTGCCATTCATTCTCATTGTTGGCATGAATAATAGCTAAGGGTGTACCTACATTAACTTCTGAGCCCAGAGCAACGATATTGCTCAGCCCCACACTATAATCAATGCGATCTGTTGCCTTACGGCGCCCTCCCCCAAGGGAAACTACAGACATCCCTATAGCACGGGTATCCATATGCGTAATAAATCCATGCTGTTCAGCCAATATGGGTTTGCTGAAAACAGCCGTTGGCAAGTAACTGTCATAACGCTCAACAAAATCCGTCGGACCTTGTTGTGCAGCGACCATGCGACCAAAAATTTCGGCTGCTTTACCGTTATCTAAGACAGACTGGAGTCTATTGCGTGCATCTTCACGGTCTGTTGCCAAATGGCCGGATACCAGCATTTCAACACACAGTGCCATTGTAACTTCGAGTAAACGTGGATTGCGCTTTTCCCCCGTCAGAAAGCGAACAGCTTCACGAACTTCAAGCGCATTACCCGCACTGGATGCCAGAACCTGATTCATATCCGTCAACAACGCGGTAGTTTTACAACCCACGCCATTAGCCACGCTAACAATCGATTCCGCCAGTTGCTGCGACGCTTCATACGTTGACATAAACGCACCAGAACCCACTTTGACATCCATTACCAGTGCGTCCAAACCCTCAGCCAGTTTTTTGCCAAGGATAGAGGCGGTAATCAAGGGAATAGAATCCACCGTCGCGGTAATATCGCGAGTTGCATAGAAGCGTTTGTCTGCCGGCGCCAGCGAATGGGTCTGACCGATAATCGCCACACCAACATCCTGAATAATGTCACGAAAACGCCGCTCATCAGGAAAAATATCAAACCCTGGAATCGCTTCCAACTTGTCCAGCGTCCCGCCGGTATGACCTAAACCACGGCCGGAAATCATCGGCACATAGCCGCCACAGGCCGCCACCATCGGACCAAGCATTAGCGAAGTCACATCACCAACCCCACCGGTTGAATGCTTATCCACAATCGGGCCGTTCAAATTCAGGCTTTGCCAATTCAACACTGTCCCGGAGTCACGCATAGCCAATGTCAGGGCGACACGTTCTTCCATTACCATGTCCTGGAAGTGGATAGCCATCGCCAGCGCAGCAATTTGTCCCTCGGAAACGGTATTGTCACGTACGCCATTAACGAAGAAGCGGATCTCTTCTTCATTCAGTAGATGCCCATCACGCTTTTTACGGATAATTTCCTGTGTCAGAAGCAAAGCATTCTCCTAATCATGATTAAAATCGGCAAAGATTCAGCGGCTACGCACTGATTGATACGGTACTCGATTATCAATAATTGCTGCTTTGCTCTTGATTCTGATGCCCCAGAGTGCTTAGCAAACTGCCTAACAAACTGGAAGCTCCAAAACGAAAATGACGGGCATCAGCCCATTTGTCACCCATGATATGATCAGCTAATGCCAGATATTGTGCAGCCTCTTCAGCGGTACGCACGCCACCAGCCGGTTTGAAACCAACCGTTTCACCCACACCCATCTCATGAATCACCTTCATCATGATTTCAGCACTTGCCAGTGTGGCATTAACCGGCACTTTACCTGTAGACGTTTTGATAAAATCAGCACCTGCGTTGATTGAAATTTCAGATGCCTTACGAATCAGAGATGCCTCTTTCAGTTCACCGGTTTCAATAATAACTTTTAGTAGCACATCCGCTACTGCACAGGCGGCTTTACACGCTTTTACCATGTCAAAACCGACTTGTTCATTACCGGCCATCAATGCACGGTATGGGAAAACCACATCGACCTCATCAGCGCCATAAGCGATAGCAGCACGGGTTTCAGCTAAAGCGATATCAATATCGTCATTGCCGTGTGGGAAGTTTGTCACTGTTGCAATACGGATTTCAGGCGTGCCCTGTTCACGTAACACTTTACGCGCCAGAGGAATAAAACGAGGGTAGATACAGATAGCCGCAGTATTACCTGCCGAGCTTTTCGCCTGATGACAAAGTGCCGTCACTTTTTCATCTGTATCATTATCATTGAGTGTCGTTAAATCCATCAAACTCAGCGCACGTTGCGCTGCTGCGGTTAAATCGGTCATAAAACTCTCCAACGTTATTATCGCGGCTAGCTTCTGCTAGAGCCACACATGCTGTTAAACGATTGTTTGTTGGCGAGCGGACTTGATCCTTAAAGATGCCGCGATGATATGCCTACAGCGACAATTGAATTCCTTTTCACCGCACTATGCTCTCTTCGGCTTATGGTCCTTAATGCGAGCCACGCCTTGATCCTTGAAATTTGGCATATCTTATATTTGAACATTTCAACGTTCAAAAAATTGTGCCAAAAATCACACTAATTACATGTAATTTGCAAGATAATAATTTCAAATGTGATTTTTATCACATAAAACTATATTTATCATGGGATTTACCGGCAAATCCAACTTGCTTATCATCAAATAATACACGACAAAAAATATAACTCACGTCTAGTAAACAAGAAGTATGGAAGACGCTGCTTTTTCACCACGAATTAAAGATAAACCGGCAGGAAAATAGATTGCAGGCGGGATTATCCCACCTGCCTAATTTCAACAACGTTACAGAGCCAGGAAGAAGCCTGCGATAGTTGCACTCATTAAGTTGGATAGTGTGCCCGCGATAATGGCTTTCATCCCCAAACGAGCAACATCTCCGCGGCGGTTCGGTGCCATACCGCCCAGACCACCTAGCAGGATAGCAACGGAAGAAAGGTTAGCGAAACCACACAATGCGAAGGAGATAATTGCTTTAGTATGATCTGACAGAACCTGCAAGCCAGCAGCCGTAACTACATCATCCGGTTTCAAATAAGCGCCGAAGTTCATAAAGGCAACAAATTCGTTCACAACTATTTTTTGACCGATGAAAGAACCTGCTACCGTTGCTTCATTCCACGGAATACCAATCAGGTAAGCAATTGGCGCGAAGACCCAACCCAACACCAGTTCAAGAGAAAGTTGTGGATAATTAAACCAACCACCGATTCCACCGAGAATACCATTTAACAATGCAATAAGGGCAACAAACGCCAATAACATTGCACCGACGTTCAACGCTAATTGCATACCAGAAGCGGCACCAGAGGCGGCTGCATCAATGATGTTAGCAGGACGTTCCTCTTCAGCGACCAGTGACATTGCATCAACAGTGTCATGTGGCTTTTCAGTTTCAGGCACCATCAATTTCGCGAACAACAGGCCACCTGGCGCCGCCATAAAGGAAGCCGCAATCAGATATTCCAAAGGTACGCCCATTGATGCATAACCGGCCAATACCGAACCCGCAACGGATGCCAGACCACCACACATTACCGCAAACAGTTCAGATTGAGTCATGGTAGCAATATAAGGGCGAACAACCAGTGGCGCCTCAGTTTGGCCTACGAAAATATTCGCTGTCGCAGACAAAGATTCCGTACGTGAAGTTCCGAGAATTTTTTGCAGGCCACCACCCAATACTTTGATAACTAGCTGCATAACACCAATGTAGTACAACACAGCAATCAATGAAGAGAAGAAAACAATAATAGGCAGTACACGCAGGGCGAAAACAAATCCCCCGCCGCCAAACAGTTCAAACATTTTGGGGGAAACTAATCCACCAAAAATAAAATCCATTCCTTGCTGACCGTACTGGATAACACTAGAAACTCCCTCAGACATACCCATTAATATTTTCTTACCTGCGGGAACATAAAGTACGAAAGCACCGATAGCGATCTGAATCAAAAAGGCACCAAGGACAGTACGAAGTTTAATAGCACGATAATTACTGGAAAAGAGTACTGCGATCAAGATCAGCACTACCATCCCGACCAGGCTCATAAAGAGTTGCATTGGAAGAATCCCTGTTCACTTAATAATAAATTAAATATGTCAGTTGAACGTAAATCGCTCACTGACGCTGAGTCGGCGCTGATTATACTCAGTCATCGGAATGAACAAGCTATTGACATCACAAATATCTACTGAAAAAAGCAATAAAAAAATGATAAATGTGATGTAAATCACACAAATTACAAAAATAATCTGCAACAGATAATCTAATATCGGAATGGCAAAATAATCAACAATTAAGAAATAATTATCAGGTAAATGCAATTAAAGTGTGGTGCTTATGATCCGCAGGCAACAACTCTGTCATATATATTTACATCTATAGATAAGCAGAGAAGCAATGTTTCAAAAATAAATCTAAGAAAATAAGCCTATGTCTAAATTACGAGTAATTCCTCTATGGAGATAACAATTTACTCCTGAGTAACAATCAAACAATTGTGCAAAAACAATTAACTCCATAGTATCCAACCTGTAACGGTTAATAAATTTCCGTTAACGTCCTAAATACTAATATTTAGTTATTTTTCTACTGCATTTCAACTATACAAAATGGACAAGAATTATTATTATTAAAGTCAAGACAGGGAACAGAAGACCTATTATACCTTTAAGTAAATGAAAATAATGAAAACGAATATTCTAGAAGAACGTTTGAGAGAATTTTTAAAACATCGACTCGCAAACTCTAATGATAACGCTCATGATATTGGTCATCTGATCCGTGTTGCAAATAACGCGAAAAGAATCATGGAGAAAGAAGGAGGTGATCCTTTAGTTATCATTGCCTCAAGTTACTTACATGACATCGTGTCATTACCAAAGAATCATCCAGAAAAAAAACAGTCCTCAAAACTTGCAGCACAGGAAGCTGTAAAAATTCTATCTATTGAATTTCCAGAGTTCCCAAAAGAACTTTATGATGCGGTAAAACACGCAATTATAACCCACAGCTATAGCGCAGCCTTACCCCCAGAAACAATAGAAGCTAAAATACTCCAAGACGCAGACCGATTGGATGCATTAGGAGCCATTGGACTCGCCAGAGTATTTTATATAGCAGGTATGCTCGGTCAGGGACTTTTTCAGCATGATGATCCCTTTGCACTTAATCGCCCCTTGGATGACAAATCTTATGCAATCGATCACTTTCAGACAAAGTTATTTAAACTGCCCGAAAAAATGAATACCACAGAGGGTAAGAAGATCGCACAATTGAATGCCCAATATTTGGTGGACTTTTTGAGCAAACTATCGAGCGAAATTAAAGGTGATTTAATTGATACGGATGAATTTATAAAGGATTTTTTCAACGAAAATTAATTGCAAATATTATACCCTTGGAGCTTTGCATCTTAATCCATCATCGATTTATCCAGTTTCAGTTAACTGCATCTTTGCCAATAGTAGTTAAAATCACTTTGTAAATCATATAGCTAATCCAAATAACTCAATACTGTTATGATAAAGTTGGTTAGCAATCTCATCTGGAGCTTCGCGACGAAGCTCACATAACGAAGCAAACACTCCGGCAATTTTTTCCGGCCGGTTAGGTTCTCCCTGAAAACCGAAAAGTGGCATATCCGGAGCATCGGTTTCCAGCACCAGAGACGTTAACGGGAGTTCAGCCATTACGCGACGTGTTTTCTGCGCTCTTTCATAAGTAATGGTTCCCCCTACCCCAAGGTAATATCCCAAACTGATAAAAGCCTCCGCCTGCGATAAGCTACCCGCAAATCCGTGTACTACACCGGTACGGGGAAGGTTGATTCTTCTTAGGATCGCTGCCAGTTGATCATGGCTTTTTCGGGAATGAAGGATAACCGGTAATTCATACTGTTTTGCTAACCGCAATTGAGCGCATAATAGCGCTTTCTGTTTTTCAAATTGGGGTTCAGTCATATAGAGATCGAGCCCAATCTCCCCAACCGCCACCAACTTTTCGTGTTTCTGTTTTAGAAATTGTTCCAGATCCGCAAGATGCGCTTCCTGATGTTGATCGATATAAAGAGGATGCAAACCCAATGCAGCATAAATCTCAGGATAAGAACAAGCCAATTCAGATACCTGTTGCAAATTTGCACTACTAATAGCGGGGACAATAATTCTATCCACGCCAATCTGTACCGCTCGTTGCAGGCTCTGCTGTTCATCATCACGAAACGGAGGGAAATCAAAATGGCAGTGGGTATCAATGAACATGAAGCTATCCGTTATTTATCTGTTCTGACGATAGAAAAATTGAAAGCATACTGAATATCAATACCATTTTTGACGAAAGTTGTGTAGATACCTATGCCGATAGGACGAGGAGCCGTCACCCGGCAAAAGACCAGAAATGCCCCGATCAATTCAAGTCTGATTATTTTCAGGCTGAAACTGTTACGGGGTTTCTTTACCGCTATGATTAAATTAATTTTTTATTCCTACATTAATAAAAATTAAGCTTAACATAATAAGCTTTCACGCTATAAAGTCATGCCTCCATCAGTTAACAACTCTTACCAAATAGTGAAAATGATTCTAAATACCTAAGATAGATGATGAACTAGCCTATCATCATAAATTATTTTTCATTTTTATAACACTTTTGCTATCAGCACCTTGGATGAAATTTCTCATACTGGTCGTTTTGTTTATCTCTGTATTACCTGAATTGAACCAGCAATAAACAAACAGAAACAAAAGGAATATTTATGAATTGTCACACCAAGAAAGCTAGCTCGATTTTCGAAACTAACCTTCCAAGATGTTCTAATTCTAAGCCATGTAATGGTGACTGTTATGCAAAGTAAAATATCATTTTTATCAGGTATATCTGAACAGCCCCTGCTTGACGCTGGTTATCAAAACGCGCTAGTTGCCAATCTGAGTGACATCATTGTGCATCTGAATTACATCATTCGAGACGCATAAATTTTTTTTCTTTGTCGATCACAGGTCTCTCCCTATTAGGGGCCTGTTGTAAGGAGTACTTTATGCAGGATTCACCAGAAGTATCGATTACAACGCTATCACTTCCCAAAGGTGGCGGTGCTATCAATGGTATGGGAGAAGCGCTAAGTGCTGCCGGCCCTGATGGAATGACCACTCTATCTCTGCCATTGCCCCTTTCGACCGGCAGAGGGACTGCGCCTAGATTATCGCTGATTTACAGCAGCAGTGCAGGTAACGGGCCTTTCGGTATCGGCTGGCAATGTGGCGTCATGACTATTAGCCGACGCACCCAACATGGCATTCCACAATACGGTAATGACGACACGTTCTTATCCCCACAAGGCGAAGTCATGAATATTGCCATGAATGACCAAGGGCAGCCAGATATCCGTCAAGGCGTTAAGACGCTGCAAGGCGTGACCTTGCCAATCTCCTATACCGTGACTCGCTATCAAGCCCGCCAGATCCAAGATTTCAGCAGAATCGAATATTGGCAACCTACTTCCGGTCAAGAAAGGCGAGCTTTCTGGCTGATATCGTCACCGGACGGCCAACTGCACATCTTAGGGAAAACCGCACAGGCTTGTCTGGCAAACCCGCAAAATGATCAACAAATCGCCCAGTGGTTGCTGGAAGAAACCGTGACACCAACCGGTGAACATGTCAGCTATCAATACCGGGCCGAAGATGAAGCCGATTGTGACGACAATGAAAAAACCGCTCATCCCAATGCAACCGCACAGCGCTATCTGGTACAGGTGAACTACGGTAACATCAAACCACAAGCCAGCCTGTTCGTACTGGATAACACACCTCCGACACCGGAAGAGTGGCTGTTTCATCTGGTCTTTGACCACGGTGAACGCGATACTTCACTTCATACCGTGCCGAAATGGGATGCAGGTACAGCACAATGGCCTGTACGCCGGGATATCTTCTCTCGCTATGAATACGGTTTTGAAGTGCGTACTCGCCGCTTATGTCAACAAGTACTGATGTTTCACCGTACCGCGCTAATGGCCGGAGAAGCCGGTACCCATGACGCCCCGGAACTGGTTGGACGCCTAATACTGGACTACGATAGAGATGCCAGCGTCACTACATTGATTGCCGCCCGCCAATTGAGTCACGAACAGGACGGCAGCCCAATCACCCTGCCACCTTTAGAATTAGCCTGGCAGCGGTTCGACCTAGAGAAGATGCCAACATGGCAACGTTTTGATGCATTAGATAATTTTAACTCGCAGCAACGTTATCAATTGGTTGATCTGCGGGGAGAAGGGTTGCCGGGTATGCTGTACCAAGAGCGCGGCGCTTGGTGGTATAAAGCGCCGCAACGTCAGGAAGACGGAGACAGTAATGCCATCACTTACGGCAAAATCGCCCCACTGCCTACCCTACCCAGTTTGCAGGATAATGCCTCATTGATGGATATCAACGGAGACGGCCAACTGGATTGGGTAGTCACCGCCTCCGGTATTCGCGGATACCATAGCCAGCAACCCGATGGAAAATGGACGCACTTTACGCCAATCAATGCCTTGCCCGTGGAATATTTTCATCCAAGCGTCCAATTCGCTGACCTTACCGGGGCAGGCTTATCCGATTTAGTGTTAATCGGGCCGAAAAGCGTGCGTCTGTACGCCAACCAGCGAAACGGCTGGCGTAAAGGACAAGATGTCCCACAATCCACAGGTATCACTCTGCCCGTTACTGGAACCGACGCCCGCAAACTGGTGGCTTTCAGCGATATGCTCGGTTCCGGTCAACAACATCTGGTGGAAATTAGAGCTAATCGTGTTACCTGTTGGCCGAATCTGGGACATGGCCGTTTCGGTCAACCACTGACCCTGCCAGGATTTAGCCAGCCCGAAACTAGCTTCAATCCCGAACGGCTATTTTTGGCGGATATCGACGGCTCCGGCACCACTGACATTATCTATGCGCAATCCAGCTCTTTGCTCATTTATCTCAACCAAAGTGGTAATCAGTTTGATGCCCCGCTGACGTTAGCTTTGCCAGAAGGCGTACAATTTGACAACACTTGCCAACTCCAAGTCGCCGATATTCAGGGATTAGGGATAGCCAGTCTGATCCTGACAGTGCCACATATGGCGCCACATCACTGGCGTTGTGATTTGTCGCTAACCAAACCTTGGTTGCTAAATGTGATGAACAATAACCGGGGCGCACATCATACTCTACATTATCGTAGCTCCGCGCAATTCTGGTTGGATGAGAAATTACAACTCACCAAAGCAGGCAAATCCCCGGCCTGTTACCTGCCGTTTCCAATGCATCTGCTGTGGTATACCGAAATTCAGGATGAAATCAGCGGTAACCGGCTCACCAGTGAAGTCAGTTACCGCCACGGTGTCTGGGATGGTAAAGAGCGGGAATTCAGAGGATTTGGTTGTATCAAACAGACAGATACCACAACATTTTCTCACGGCACCGCCCCCGAACAAGCGGCACCGTCACTGAGTATTAGCTGGTTCGCCACCGGGATAGATGAAGTAGACAGCCAATTAGCCACAGAATATTGGCAGGCAGACACCCAAGCTTATAGCGGATTTGAAACCCGTTATACCATCTGGGACAACACTAACCAGACAGATCAAGCATTCACCCCCAATGAGACACAACGTAACTGGCTAACGCGGGCACTTAAAGGCCAACTGCTACGCACCGAGCTCTATGGCCTAGACGGAACGGATAATCAAACGGTGCCTTATACCGTCAGTGAATCACGCTATCAGGTACGCTCTATTCCCGTAGAGAAAGAAACCGAATTATCTGCCTGGATTACCGCCATTGAAAATCGCAGCTACCACTATGAACGTATCATCAGTGATCCACAGCTCAGCCAAAGTATCTGGCTGCAACACGATATCTTTGGTCAATCACTGCAAAGTGTCGATATTGCCTGGCCTCGCCGCGAAAAACCGGCAGAAAACCCCTACCCGCCAACCCTGCCGGAAACACTATTCGACAGTAGCTATGATGAACAGCAACAACAATTACGTCTGGTGAGGCAAAAAAATAGCTGGCATCACCTGACTGACGGAGAAAACTGGCGATTAGGTTTACCAAATGCACAACGCCGTGATGTTTATACTTACGACCGGACCAAAATTCCGGCCGAAGGGATCTCTCTTGAAGTCTTGCTGAAAGCCGATGGCCTGCTAGCAGATGAAAAAGCGGCCGTTTATCTGGGGCAACAACAGACGTTTTACACCGCCGGTCAAGCGGAAGTCACTCTAGAAAAGCCCACGTTACAAGCACTGGTCGCGTTCCAAGAAACCGCCATGATGGATGATACCTCATTACAGGCGTATGAGGGCGTGATTGAAGAACAGGCGTTGCATACCACACTGATACAGGCCGGTTATCAGCAAGTCGCGCGGTTATTTAATACTGGATCAGAAAGCCCGGTATGGGTGGCACGGCAAGGCTATACCGATTACGGTGATGCCACACAGTTCTGGCGGCCTCAAACTCAGCGTAACTCGTTGCTGACAGGGAAAACCACACTGACTTGGGATACCCATCGTTGTGTAATAATTCAGACTCAGGACGCCGCTGGATTAACGACGCAAGCCCGTTACGATTATCGTTTCCTTACGCCAGTACAACTGATAGATATTAATGATAATCAACATATTGTGACATTGGATGCACTAGGTCGCGTGACCACCAGCCGGTTCTGGGGTACGGAGGCAGGGCAGACCACAGGCTACTCCAACCAGCCCTTTACACCACCGGACTCCGTAGATAAAGCGCTAGCGTTAACAGGAGTACTCCCCATTGCCCAATGTTTAGTCTATGCCGTTGATAGCTGGATGCCGCTGTTATCTTTGTCTCAGCTTTCTCAGTCACCAGAAGAAGCAGAAGCGCTATGGGCGCAACTGCGTGCCGCTCATATGGTTACCGAAGATGGGAAAGTGTGTGCGCTAGGCGGGAAACGGGGAATAGTCCATCAGAACCTAACGATTCAACTCATCTCGCTATTGGCAAGTATTCCCCGTTTACCTCCACATGTACTGGGGATCACCACTGACCGCTACGATAACGATCCTCAACAACAGCACCAACAGACGGTGAGTTTTAGTGATGGTTTTGGCCGGTTACTCCAGAGTTCAGTTCGCCATGAACCCGGTGATGCCTGGCAACGTAAAGAGGACGGCGGACTGGTTGTGGATGCAAATGGCGTTCTGGTCAGTGCCGCTACAGACACCCGATGGGCCGTTTCCGGTCGTACAGAATATGACGACAAAGGCCAACCGGTGCGTACTTATCAACCCTATTTTCTGAATGACTGGCGCTATGTCAGTGATGACAGCGCCCGCGATGATCTGTTTGCCGATACCCATCTTTATGATCCATTGGGACGGGAATACAAGGTCATCACCGCTAAGAAATATTTGCGAGAAAAACTGTACACTCCGTGGTTTATTGTCAGCGAGGATGAAAACGATACAGCATCAAGAAACACATAATTTTATCCGTTGCCCCGCAGTATATTGCGGGGCAATATCTAATCAATTATGAAGATTCAGCATTTCCGTTAAATATTAACGTCAATGTTCTTTCTTGGTAAAAGCCGGAACAGGATCAGGTGTCGGAACAGAGCTATCGCAATTATAATGCTCTCCTGTCAGCCCTATTTTTTTGCAAGCCGTAGACAAAAGATCATTAGGTGTCGCCCACTCATCTTTCCAGTCACTACCGTCATAACGTTCATTCTTAAATAGATCCCACATTATAAGGCCCGTTTTACCATATTTGATCGTACCATCTAATATGCTGTTAAGAGCGCTCTTCGTAAGCGGTAAATTACCGGTTGCGGGTTTACCAACTTCAAACCCAACCGTAATAGGCGGCAAAACCAATAATTTTTGCGGTTGAATTGATGCCTGAGCGTAGTTACGCGCCCCTTTTAGTTTGACATGGAAGGTAACAACTTCATTGCCTGATTTAAGCCAGTTAATATATTGACCATAATAATACTTAACCTGCCCAGGAAGGTCACAAGGAATATATGTTTCACCTCCCCCAATAAATCCACAATCTTTTTCACTTAAATCATAGGTCATTACACCAATATAACTGAGTCGATTGATCAGATTGGGGTAACTCAGCGCGGTATTGTAAATCAAACCATAGAGATTGCCTCCCCACCAAGCACCACCATAAATATCACTATTCCTCGCATTAGTTCCCCAGTTAGCGGACATATTCGGGATACCTCCCGTTGCAGGACCTGCGGTACTTAGCTTAAGTGATGGTTTAACTGCATTAATTGAAGTATAAAAAGACTTTAAAATAGCAGCGAATTTATCCACGGTTGCCGGCATTGCGCGGGGAATTTTCTCTGCGCCAGGAACAATATTCATTGACGCATCATAAACATAACTGCCTAGTCCCTTTGCTATTAAAGTTGATGTAATAAGGGTTTCACTGTTATTAGGAGGAACCTTGATTGAGTCAGGCGTTAATTTCCAGCTTTTTGCATTAATATCAGCGTGCCAGAATTCTTCATAATCAACATCAATTCCCACTACCCCCAAGTCAGCCGCCAAATTGACAATATTTTTATATGCCTTATCTGCTGCTTTACCCGTAATAGTACTGTCAAATCGAGGAATTTTGGTCAGGGGATTAGGAAAGATATCATAAACCGCACCGGGTTCATTACCACAGGCATCTTTTTTGCCCGCGGTTATATCATAAATTTTCGGATAACAACTAAAGTTCCATCCACCTACAGCAATATAAGTACTCACTCCATGAGATTTTAAATCAGCGATAACACCTTTTAATGCCACAAAATCAGCCCTGGCATTTTCAGCTTCTTTCGTGCTAATACTTTGACCAGAAGTACAGATATAACCAAACAATCCTGAACATTTCAGACTGTTTTTTTCATAGTTAATAAAACCAGGCTGGACAAAAGACAATACCAACGTATTAAAGTTACTCTTATTCTTAGAAATATCTCTACTTAATTTTTTAAAGTTATCAAGACTGGCATAATATTCTTTAGTATCAACCTGCGCAGCAGGCCCACTCAGATAATATGCAGATATTTTAGGATTGGCGGCAATAACATTTCCTGATATGAAAAAACACAATACACAACTCGCTAATAAATATCGGTTTAATTTGTATTTAGACATATATCTATCTCCACTTGGTTAACATTACTTTTCCGATTACAGTCAATGAGTTATAATGACACTTCATTGCCTTTTCATCATGAACGGTATAAGTTTTTCCCTAATAGAGCGTTAATATGTTCAGTCTGTTATTATAGACTGTGATGTAGTTACTAATCGGTTATATTAGCATTAATTATTTCAATGCACCAATTTCATAATAGTGTAGTTTTCTCCGTTGTCCACAAAAGACCTAGAAATTAGTTGTAATAATATTTCTCTCTAATCTATCTAAATAAAAAAATATTATTATATGATAATTCCACCAGATTATATTTATGTTAATTAATTACTACAGGCGTAACGCTTTAGAGATAATTATTTCCTTCTGCAATTGAATTCAGATTATTACTAAATACAGTTTCCAATCTACACCCAATATATATCCCGAGTCTTAGGAAGATTATTTTAATTAATATTATTGAAATTAAACAAATAAATTACCTCACCAAAAATATAAATAAATTACGCTTATTTCATTTTCATTAAGAACATCATGAGTTCCTATAAGCTATAAATAGTGTACAAGCAGATTCGCAATAATAGTTAATTACAGCTTGTGCAAACCTGCTTATGAATGAACAGTGAACCACCAGCAACACGCAAAACCCGGAGTATACATGTTAATAGAGAACCCATTGCTTTAAATAAACGCTCTCTGTTATCAAGCAAATTATGCCCAAAAACTTCAACGATTCTTCAACAAATTATAAAAACCTATAAAAAGGTATTATCTTAAATTTGCCTAATTAATGATCAAGCTCGTATACTCACTGGGCGTTAAGACAGATCTGGAATAGCACGTAGCTTACTTAGTCGCTCAAAATGTATTCCAGCAAGTGAAACAAAGTTAAAACACAGGAAAATTATCATGACACGTTTAGGCTTATCTATAACTGTATTATCACTGTTATTCTCTGGCGCAGTATTGGCTGCACCTAGCACACCGGTAACCCAATCTTCGGATACCAAAGTGACTGCTTCCCATACAGCAAATACCAAAGCAGAGAAGAAATCGGGTAAAACCACACCTAAACAACACTCACACCAAAAGGCAGCAAGCAAAGAAGCCAAGAAGACTCACTGAGTTTTCCAGCATGAAGCCACTACACGCAGCAATAGTTATGACACAAGTTTGACAGCGTCATAAACTGTAAATTCAGGGGGGAAATCCCCCCCTCAACGTATTAAAGTGAAAAGCTTAACAAGTGCCTTCGGTATCTTCATCACCATAATATTTAACACCAATCCTGATAATATCCCGCGCCTGAGATTTACGGTGTTTATTCGTATCACGCAATGAATAGATACAACCACAATATTCCTGCTGATAAAATCTTTCCCGTTTACTAATTTCAATCATCCGGGCTGAACCACCTTGCTTACGCCAGTTGTAATCCCAGTATTGAATTCCCGGATACTGACTTGCCGCTCGTTTTCCACAATCATTTATCTGCTGCATGTTTTTCCAACGGGAAATGCCCAACGAGCTTGAAATAACGCTGAAATTATTTTCATAAGCATATAAAGCAGTACGCTCAAAACGCATATCAAAGCACATGGTGCAACGAACCCCTCTTTCTGGCTCCCATTCCATACCTTTAGCGCGTTCAAACCAGTTATCGCTGTCATAATCCGCATCCACAAATGGCACATTGTGTTGCTCCGCAAAGCGAATGTTCTCTTCTTTGCGAATTAAATATTCCCGTTTTGGATGAATATTCGGATTATAGAAAAAAACGGTGTAATCAATTCCAGAGGCATGTAGCGCTTCCATCACTTCACCAGAACAAGGCGCACAACAAGAGTGCAATAATAATCGTTCCGCATTATCCGGTAACGTTAAAACAGGGCGAACATAGTTTTCCATTTAGCAGGCTCCATATAATTATAAGAATTAATTATAGAATATAGTTATTTTTAGCTTCAAATTTTTCGAATGAAATTCATCATGACTGGCTTGTTTTTACGATCCTTATCTTTGTGATCCTTACCTTTGTAATCATAGTAAATTACTTGAAATTCTGGCAGGTTCCACCGTCATATTGTCGTCATCAAAGTTTGTACGAGGAAGTTCACTACAGATAAATTTGTTTTATGCTGATAGTTAACTAAATTATAGCCAAATTCAGATGCTTTTAACCAAAATAATTTAAACGGAGACCAAGATGCGCCATGCAATTTCCCTGAGTGACCTCTCTTTTCCGGCCATCACCGCCGGATTTGTCGCTGTTCTGGTTGGATATACCAGTTCCGCGGCCATTATCTTTCAAGCCGCTGAAGCTGCCGGCGCTACCCCCCTACAAATCGGCGGCTGGCTAAGTATGCTAGGATTTGGGATGGGTATCAGCTCCCTGGGGCTATCGCTTTATTACCGCACCCCCGTCCTTACCGCATGGTCAACACCGGGTGCCGCGCTACTGGTGACAACGCTACCAGGAACATCAATCAACGAAGCCATTGGTATCTTTATTTTTGCTTCAGCGCTGATCTTGCTGTGCGGTATTACTGGCCTGTTTGCCCGATTGATGAACTATATTCCACAGGCACTTTCCGCAGCCATGCTGGCCGGTATTCTGTTACGCTTTGGTTTGGATGCCTTTTCCTCATTTTCAGTCAACTTCGTACTGACTGCCGGCATGTGTTTGACTTATCTTCTGACACGCAGATATTTATCCCGCTATGCCATCATCTTAACACTATTATCAGGGCTGATTATCGCCGCTTTACAGGGAGATATTCACTTTGAACAACAATCTACAATCGCGTTTGCCACCCCTGAATTTATTGCACCCAGTTTCACACTCTCTTCGCTATTGAGTATCGGCATCCCATTTTTTATCGTCACGATGGCATCTCAAAATGCGCCCGGCATCGCAACACTGAAAGCCGCAGGGTATCCGGTTTCTGTTTCATCACTGATAAGCTGGACTGCGCTCATTTCACTCATTTTGTCACCTTTTGGTGGTTTTTCCGTCTGTATTGCCGCTATTACAGCCGCAATTTGTATGAGCCAGGAAATCCACTCTGACCCGAATCGCCGTTATATGGCCGCTGCCGTAGCGGGCGTGTTTTACCTGATAGCGGGCCTGTTCGGCGGCTCAATAAGTATGTTATTCAGCGCTCTACCGACTGCGCTTATTCATGTTATCGCCGGATTAGCATTGCTTGGAACCATTTCTGGCAGCTTGCTACAGGCATTACAGAATGAAAAGCAACGAGACGCCGCAGTAATCACATTTTTGATCACCGCTTCCGGCGTGACGTTACTTGGAGTAGGCGCTGCATTTTGGGGATTAATCGGTGGCGTAATAACCATGATGCTTCTATCTTTGCCTGAGAAAAACAAAATCGCTCATTAAACATACAGTAAAATTATACTTTTCAGCATCTTATGATATTTCTTATCTATAAGAGTTGTGCTAATTTGCCGGGTTTGTTGCGCTTTAAATATTACGGTGAGAAATCAATAGCCTTAAATGAAAACTTTAATTTCCCTACTAGCAAAACCGAGCTTCCTATTATGAAATTTTTTGACATAAAATTTTCTGATATTAGCAAGTTAGCTGTTCTTTCATCATGCTTGGCAATCCCCTATAGCTACGCTGATGACCACCCAATTCTTTCTCTCTCTGTCAGCCAGTCAGGAGGGAACCAAACGACTGCTGATGGTAGTTTATCCAGAAAGCCAAATAAGCAAGAATCACGGATACTCCCGATTTGGGGTAATGAGGCCAGAGCTAAAGGTTATGACCTACCGGAACCTTTTGGTGCCAGTTACGGTTATATGAATATGCGGCAGAATATCATTGTAGATGATATTAAAATCATTATACCGGACACCCCAGGCTTTGAAGACATACTGGATATAAACACAGGAAAAACCAGAGAAAAGAATGAATCACATATGCTCAAGCTGGATACTTGGGTTCTGCCTTTTCTGAATGTTTATGGCGTTTATGGCTGGACAAAAGGCTCATCGAAAACCAACATTGAGGGAATCAGTTTTCTTGGTCAGACTATTAAGGGAATGAAAGATATTCCCTTCGCACTAGATTTTAAAGGTAAAACCTATGGTGGCGGTTTTACTCTGGCAGGGGGTTACGATCAATTTTTCGGTACGCTTGATACCAACTATACCTACACCAGTCTGGATATTCTGGATGGTAAAATTAGCGCTCTGGTCGTCACTCCACGAATTGGTTATGAATTTGTATTCCAGCCAATCATTCCAGGGCAAGGAAATACCAAATTGCAAGTATGGACCGGTGGTATGTACCAGAAAATTACTCAGGAATTTGAAGGCAATATTAGTAATCTGGATTTACCCCCCATGTTTGACAAATTGGTAAGTGCATTCGACGATTATGAAAATATGAAATTCAAAGTAAAACAGCATGTTGCATCTCGCTGGAATAATACCGTCGGCGCAAGGCTGGAAGTCACACGCAATTTCAATATGCTGACTGAAGTTGGCTTTAACAAACGTAACAGCTTCTACATTTCAGGTGAGTTCCGCTTTTAATGAACATCCGTTGTACTTTATATGGGCTGGCTTTAGTCAGCCTTTTTATTTCTGATCTCTCATATGGTGAAGCACCATTCAGCAGGGAAAAAATCGATGGCTGGCTGGAAAAATTAGGTGGCAGTAATACCTATGACAGCAGTAAAGCGATTGATTGGGGTATTTTACCCGGCCCTTTTTATACGCCAGAGTTAGGTGCCGGTCTCGGTGTTGCTGTCGTTGGTCTTTATCGGCCAGATGATCATGACCATACCAGCCAAACCTCTTCTCTTTCCCTAAATGGATTTGCCTCTTCAACAGGCGCCTTTGGCTTCACATTTGATAACTACAGTTTCTTTGCTGATGATCAATGGCGGTTTTTCCTTTCCGGTACCTTGAACAACGTTCCCACTTATTACTGGGGAACAGGATATCAAGCAGGTAAGGTAGATGATCGCAAAGAAAAATATCACTCACAGGAACTGCACCTGCAACCCAGAATGCTCTATCGAGTTGCTGATTCTACCTATTTAGGCGCTGGCTGGAATTTTTCATCATTACACGCCAAAGACCCTGATAGCGGCGCTAAAAAACTTTTTGCAGCAGAAAACGATGGCCGGTCCATATTGAGTTCGGGCGTCAGTGCCTATTTCAGCTACGACACACGGGATTTTCTGCCTAACGCTCATCAAGGACACGTTCTTGATATTACCTACACCCATTTTTCCCCGGCATTAGGCAGTGACCGCCGGTTTAATACCGTTGATATGCAATACAGCACCTATTATCAATTAGATGAAAAATCTGTACTGGCATTCGATAGTTATGGTCGTTTCACTGACGGCCAAGTGCCCTGGAATATGCTGTCAATGCTAGGTAATAGTAATCAGATGCGTGGATATTATGAAGGTAGATACCGGGACAAAAATGTTATCAGCACCCAATTGGAATATCGGCGCAAATTGGACTGGCGACACGGATTTGTCTTGTGGGCAGGGGCGGGCACCCTAAGCCATTATGCAAAAGATATTGGCTCAGAAAACTGGTTACCCACAGTTGGCGCTGGCTATCGTTTTGAATTCAAACCTAAAATGAATGTCAGACTGGACTTTGGTATCGGTAAAAAAAGCAATGGATTTTATTTTCAGGTAGGAGAGGCGTTTTGAAATTGCGTTTATGGATTGCTGCTTTAACGTTAGTTGCAGGATGCCAGGGAACTTTTTCTTCAATCGCACCAGTACAACCTGACTTAAATAGTGAAACAACCGCCGAAGCCACTCGTGCATGGCCGGTTCTTGCTCCGATTCCCTCTCCCGAAGGATTAAGAGCTTGCTGTGCTTTTGGCTACAATTTAAAAACTGAATTACTGACCATTCCAGTACCTTTTTACCACATAAGTAATGTGCTGGATGCCGATAATCTTGGGGCACATAATTATAACAACAGTTTTTTTGGTACCGTTGCTTCATTAACAGGACTCAATAATGAAAAAGTGGGGATGATATATACCCGCCGAGGCGGATTCATTGATATTTCCCATGTACGGGATACCGCTGATAATGCGGTTTTTCTGTTCAGTCAAATCTGGCCTCGTCTTGGAGAAAAGTGGCAAATAGAACTCAGCAGCGAATTAGCATTACGCCGCATTCAATTCTATCAATTCACACCACCAGCAGCGATAGAACAACGTTATACCCTAACTGCTTATCTGGCCGTAAAATTGGCTTTTGAACTTGCTGCATGGCATGAAATCGCCCAATGGTACGGTTATCAGTCTGTACCGGGATTTTCTGAAAAAGTATCTGCGTTCTCTCCTGAAGATCTCTACTCTAATCTATTAGGCGCTCGTCTTTCCCTCTCTTTGATACTGGCAGGGCAAGTACCGTCAATGAAACAATACCGCCTATCAATGCAAGCCATTCTGCCATCTGCGCTACGTGAACTGGAAGCCTTATCCCCTGATGAAACGCGGAAAATGTTTGAACAGGTTGATGGTATCTGGTGGGACAGCACACGCCGTATACCTGATAAACGCTTAATCCTTCAACGTGATTTCCATATTCACAGCGATCGCATACCTAATATGGTGCCTACAGAACAGCAAGTTCCGCTTAGGCTTACCCTGCCACAACAATATACTGGCTACAGATTATCTGAATTGGCCGAATTACAATTGTGGCCTAGCCGCCAGATGAAAGATCTTCCTGTACCAGAAAGCTACTGGATTGCACTTGATTTTCCACAATTGGCAGAAAAAGCAAAAGAACAACAAGAGAATCATTGATTCATATATTTTCTATGAAAGAATGAATATAACATTATGAATTAAAATATATGAGAAACTTTAGATTACTATTTCTCAAACAATAATCCCATTGTAATATCATCAATTATAATTCACTATTCCCATAATGTTACATCATAATATAAACTCAACATCATTCATAATAAAACCAAACTATGCCGACCATACTTAAATTAAGCTATAAAGAGAAATCCCACATCAATAAGGCATTATTCCACAGGATAAAAAACCGTATTGAAATATTTACAAAGATAAAAAACCAATAAACAACTGATATAAAATAATTAATATTACATAACATCTAAAAAACAAATCAAAAAATCATAAAAATATTAACTAGCTCAACAACCAAAAAAGAAACAAAATCTCAAAAAGATCACAAAAATAAGAACATAATTCTTAATTATACTCTTAATCTGTGTATTGCACTTATTTTTATCGAAAAATTAGACTTTCACTCTTAATTTAACTCAAATAACAAAAATCCCTTCTTAAATAGGTTTAATCGTCTATAATATACATTTCCAAGTTATAAATATGTATAAACAATATCAGCTTTATCTAAGTAGATAAAATAAGAACTTACATTATCAACAATTAGATTTATTCAACCAAAACTCAAGTTACTAAACTATTTTCAACTATATGATATATTGATTTTTATTTTAAATTTACAACATTAAATAAATTTAATAGATAAACACTCATATTGTTTTTTAATTTTTCTGATGTATTTGGGGATTCAGGGCCCCTATCTTCACCCCTGATAAAGTCAATTAAGATGTCCCTACTCCTGGAGAGGAAAAATGAATAAACTAGCGTTATCAACCACCGCCGCGCTTATTTTTGCTACAGGTTCTGCTGTTGCAGCCAATGATGCCGCTGGCGGTACATTACATTTCTCTGGTGCAGTCACTGATGCCACTTGTACTATTAACAGTGGTGCTTCAGCTAATCTGTCGATTATATTGGAACCTATCTCAGTCACTCAAGCCGGACAAAAAGAAGGCTTAATTGATTATGGGAAGAAAGCATTTTCACTAGAATTTTCTAACTGCCAGTCCAAAGCCGTTGGTTTTGATCCAGCAACCTCTATGTTGAAAATCCAGTTCTCATCATCACATACTATTTCTAACGATGCTAAGTACCTGGTTAACCAAGAACTCAATGCAAATGGTAAGCCGAAAAACGTAGGTATCGCTATTGTTAAACACACCGAAGAAAATAACCCTATTATGCTGAATAAAGCGTTTGATACAGGAATCAAAGGCTCAGAGGCAACACCTGAAATTGTCGATTTCTATGCGAAATACTACAAAGTAGGCACTGATGCTGCTGATCCAGGTAAAGTAGTAACGATGGTTACTTATCACGTTACTTATTTATAATTATTTACTACAATAAATAAAGCCTATTTAGATAAATAGGCTTATTTAATTTGGCAAAAATAACGTTATGAAGAAATTATTTTTAACTATATTATTAGGGATAACAACTCTATCTGCTCATGCCAACATCGTTATTAACACAACACGTGTTATTTATCCAGCCAGTAATAAAGAGGTATCAGTTCAATTATTAAATGCAGGGGATCAACCCTCCCTGGTACAATCCTGGATAGATGATGGCGATCCTAATTCAACACCTGAAACAGCTAAAGTCCCCTTTTTACTCACCCCCCCAGTCGTCAAAATTGATGGCAATAACGGGCAACAATTAAGAATTAAATACATCAGCAGCAATCTACCCACGGATCGTGAATCGCTGTTCTATTTAAATGTTCTGGATATTCCACCCATAGCAGAAAACATTGGCGATAAAAACGTTATGCAGATTGCTATTCGTACCCGAATCAAATTTTTCTATCGGCCAGACAAGCTTTCTATCTTACCGAAACAGATCCAACAACATATTGGATTAAAACATGAGGGTAGCCAACTAAAATTGGAGAATTCATCACCCTATTTCATGAATATCGTCGGCCTTAAATCTTCTGACACTCAACCTAACTTACTAAATGAAGGAACAATTATAAAACCGTTCTCTTCTCATTCATTCAGTACCAATGAAAAAGTAAAAGTTGGAGACAAATTAACTCTGGCTATTGTTGATGATTTTGGTGCTATAAATAAATTAACTTTACCACTTCAATAGTGATATTACTGGCATAGCATAGAACATGATAAGACAAAAAATTAGTCCGTTAGCTCTGATAATAGGTACCCTTCTGTATACAGATTGTTTATGCTATGCCAAAACATTTAATACTGATTTTCTGGTTGGTGAATCTGCAAAAGCGGATTTATCCCGATTTTATACCACTTCAGAGCTACCCGCTGGCCGTTACGGTATTGACATATATCTGAATAATGACTGGAAAGGAAGATTTGATATTAATATCCAGAACGATGGCAAAGATATTTACTTACTCAATGAAGATCTTCCTAGGTTAGGTATAAAAATTGATAAAAACCAATTACCAGAATCAAATTTATCCAAAGATGAAATTCTTCTTACTAAAATAATACATGAAGGAACCGCTAATCTCGATGTTCCTAAACTCAGCCTGCATCTGGTCGTCCCGCAGGCATATATCAAAAACGAGCTAAAAGGCTATATCGATCCTGCGTTCTGGGACCGAGGTATCCCCGGAGCTATGCTGTCCTACAATGCCAACTATTACCATACTCAAAATAGGAATAAACAAAACCGCGACCGTGAAAATGAAGATAATGCTTACGTGTCACTTAATAGCGGTTTGAATCTATTTGGCTGGCAATTACGTGATCAATCCTCTTATCACTACACACGTTCAAATGGTGATAAATGGAGTAACAATACCCGTTATCTGCAACGAGGAATTTCATCAATTAATTCAGAATTTCGCATTGGTGATAGCTATACATCAAGCGATTTATTCGACTCTTTCCGCTTCCGAGGTATCAATTTGAAAACAGATATGCGCATGTACCCTGATGCCTGGCAAGGGTTTTCCCCTATCGTCCGTGGAGTTGCGCAGACTAACGCTCTGGTAAAAATCACCCAAAATAATATTGTTATTTATCAAGGTAATGTACCACCCGGGCCGTTTGCTATTGAGGCTATTTTACCAACAGGTTCAGGTGGTGATTTGCTAGTTGAAGTGACGGAAGCAGACGGACGTACTAACAGTTTTACCGTCCCCTTTTCATCCGTTCCTAATATGATGAAAGAAGGTCTTGGCAAATATGATATCAGTGCAGGTAAAACACATATTGCCAACAGTCGTTATAAACCAAACTTTTTTCAAGCCAGCTACCAATATGGTTTTAATAATGTCCTGACCGGTTATACAGGCACCATTATCAGTAAAGATTATTACTCACTACTGTTAGGTAGTGGTTTTAATCTACCAATTGGCGCTGTATCAATTGACGTTTCGCAGTCCAGCGCCAAATTTGATAATAGCCCAACCATGAAAGGCCAAAGCTACAAATTAGCTTATAGCCGCTATATCCCACAAACAAAAACAAATTTTTCGCTGGCGGCTTATCGTTATTCAACTAAAAATTATCTCACCCTAATCGATGCGATTGATCTGCATGACTGGATAAGCAACGGATATAACCAACAATACTATTCTCATCAAAAAAATACCTTTAATATCAATTTGAACCAGAATCTTGGTAGTCGTGCAGGTTCACTTTTTCTTTCGGGAACATTCCGTGATTACTGGGGAACCCAGAATAAAAGTAGAGAATATCAAATGGGGTATTCCAACAGTCTGGGGAAAATCAATTATTCCCTGACAGCAAGCCGTGTCCGATACAATATCAATGAAACAGAAAGTAAAGAGGAACAGCGCTACTATCTGATGCTGTCTGTTCCTTTTGAGTTGTTTGGTTACCCTGCCTATTTGACCAATAATGTCTCAATCAATGAAAGTCACTATGACAACAGTAACTTAGGATTAAGCGGCAGCGCAGGCCCAAACAACCGTTTAAATTACCACTTCAACATTTCAGATCAGAAAAATGGTTCGACAACAACCAGTGCAAATTTGACCTACAAAACATCCGTTTCCACATTGAGTAGTTCTTATAGCCAGTCCAAGGAGTACCGCCAAATGGGGCTTGGCGCAACCGGCAGTTTAGTTGCTTATCGAAGCGGAATTCTGGCTGCTAATCAAGTTGGGGAAACTTTCGCCATCATTGACGCACCGGGCACAGCAAATGCTTCTGTGAATGGTGATAAAAGCATGGTGACAAACAACAGCGGTAAGTTGCTGATACCTTATCTTTCTCCTTATCGTAAAAATGCCATCATGCTAGATACCAGTGAAGTGCCAGAAGATGCGGCTGAACTTATCGGTAACATCAGAGATGTTGCGCCATATTCCGGTGCGATTACCCATATCGGATTTAAAACAGACCAGCGGAAGACTTTTGTCTTCTACGCCGCTCAGGCTGATGGTAAACCTTTACCTTTCGGTACTGAAATTGTCGATTCAGAAGGTAACAGCTTAGGATACGTTGGTCAGGGTAGTATGGTTTTCCTACGTATAGAAAAATTACCACAGCAAATTTATGTCCACATCGGTCAACTAGGCGAAAAGAGCTGCATAATAAATAATCCACAGCCTGAAATGGGCTCAACCGCCAATATTTGCCGTTAAGGGAGAAGATAATGAAACTTAAGCCATTGTACCTTAAACCATTGTACCTTAAACCATTGTATCTGGCGGCCATAATCAGTCTGAGCAGTAGCATAGCCTATGCAGATTGCCAACCCAAATATGCAATACCGGCACCGGCAATCCTGGTTGATATGACAGATCATCTCACTCTGAACAGTAATGCAACCTGGATACTCAACACCCAATATTCTGGCTATTTTACATGCACAAGAAATTCACTATGGAAACAAAACTCTGTCGCTAACGGTTCGCCTTTTACTAAAAACAAAGTTGTTTTAGGATTCAATGGTGGCAAAGATTATGCCGAAGTGACTATCACGAATCTTTCTCCTAGCAACAGTATTAATCTGGGAAACAGTAACGACACATACCCTGCCAGCAAATTGCAAGCCCAATTTACACTTAATATAAAGCTACTGAGTGGCAGACCCGGTGGTAGTAATATTCACGTCTTTTCCGGCAATTCCGCAACATTAAAAACTGCTGTCATTGCGATGGATACCACCAACTTAGGACTCCTTGACGCCATTCTCCGTTTCGCTACCGATTTCCTGACCTTTATTCTTACCTGGGAGTGGCCGACACATTCTGAAGATATCTATTATCAACCCATCACAATGATTTTTAATCACAGAGATACAACTTGTCACTTCTTAAATGCGGGATTGACAGTGAATCTACCAAAAGTCAACCGCATTAGATTGCTTAACGGAACAGATAAAGGAGAAACACCTTTTACCCTTAACTTTGAATGCAAATATCTCCAAAACGGTAAAACTTCACGCTCAGTTAAAGCTTACCTGAGCAGTAATCATCTGCTACCAAATGACAATCGAACTTTAATTGACAGCAAAGCAGGTGCCGCTAAAGGTGTTGGTATCCGTGTTTCTCAGACAAGTGATTCAACGCCGATAACTTTCAGTGCTTCGCAATCCTCATCCCACGGCGCAACACTACTATTCAGCAAAAACTCCGGCAATGTCATCGATAAACACTTTACCATCGACCTTAATGCTTACTACCACGTTTATGATCCCCAAAACATCATAGCAGGGGAACTGAAAGCAACTTCTGTACTGAACTTTGAATACAATTAATCAAGAGGCAAAGGAGATGTCTCTTATTTCCCTCATTCGAATTAAAATTTTATGTTTCAATAAGTAATAATTTGTAATAAAGTGTTTCTATAGAAAAATTCATTTACATTTATAATCTACCCTGAATTGATGTAACACAATGATAATCCTAACATTAAGTAATCATTCAAACTCGCTTAATTTATCAATAAAATAGTGTAATTCTATGAAAAATAGAAAAAACATACTTTCACTTATCAATAAAATTAAAAAAAACAATATCAAGATAATATTTCCAAATCTTATTAAATAATAAATAAAAATAACAACCAATCAGCAACAAAAATATACCTTAAGGATAAAAAAATACAAAAAAACACATAAACAGAAAAACAAAACATATGAAAACATTCAACTTATATTGATTAAAAATTAAAAAAAACAATTAAAATCAATGATATATGAATTGATCGAAAATAAAAACTTTAGGAGAAAATATAATTACACGTAATATAAAAATGTGATAAATAATTTAACCTAGCACAAGAACAATATAACTTTAATTCTCCAAAAACACTTTTAATATAAAAATAGAAAGATAAATATTTATATTATCAACAAATAAATTATTAAAATTTTTTTATTCTTATATACACCCCCATTATTATATTATTACAATATCACTCGGAATAAATATTTGTAACACATTGTTACTTATTTTAACTTAACATTTAGAACCATATCGAATATCCTGCACCGTACCAATAACAATGACTCTATTATGAAATTAGCTCAAGCCTGACAGATACGACTTAGTTTTAACTCATAGAGGAAAGAGACCATATCGGTAACAGGTTACCTTTTTATGAAAATGATACTTATTCTTATAACGGCAATATTAATATCAATTAGTTTATTACTCGCTGCGGTGTTCTTACGATTGGCAGTACTATAATTAACAGTACTATATAAAACTAAGTTCAATCACTTCCGATATTATACTAGCTGGTTTACAAATCACTTTTCTTTTGATAAAGCGACTTACAGGCACAAAATTAACTCAAAAATCATGATCATATCTGATGAATAATTCAACCTAGACAGGCAATATTTTGTACACAAACAGCACATAACCATATATAAATTAATAAAAAACCACAGAACAAATTAGCAAAATAATAATTTTCATTACAGAAAATATATTTATGAATCACTAATAACTCTGGCTATGCTGGATTTATTTTGCTAATATCAGCCTGTTTTTTATTCAGAGCAAACGAGGAAAAGCAATGCCCTCTCAAACGACGAGGACAACTGCCATCTTCGCTTTCTTTATCTCACTATTGTTTTCCGCTTTTAGTCATGCTTCAACTAGCACAGCTAAAAGCATAGAGTATTCTCACAATGGCATGCAAAGCAATTTGCCAGATTTGCGAAAATACCCTTCGGGCACCCTACGTAAGAAAGCGTTTTTAAATGTTGTTGTCCCTGTGATTGATCAACACAATCAACAAATTATGCAGGAACGGAAATGGCTACTGGAACACCAAAATGCCAAGCATTGGTCTATACAGGACATCAAGCGCCTGCAACAAATTTGTAAAAACTACAACGTGAGCTGTAGCAGCTCGCCTAAAAAAGTTAACTGGAACAAGCTACTAAGTCGTGTTGACATCATCCCAACCCATTTTGTTGCCACTCAGGCCGCAACAGAATCTGGTTGGGGAACATCTAAGCTTGCACAACAGAATAACAACTTATTTGGTATGCGTTGCGGTAATAACTGTAAGAAAACCCAAGGTAAGATAAAAGGTTATTCCGCCTATCCGACTATCAATGATTCGGTCAAAGCCTATATGAGAAATATGAACACCCATAACGCTTATGAATCATTACGTGCTTCACGCGCCAAGCAGAGAAGCCTTCAGAAATCACTAAATACCAGCAAATTGATTGATAATCTTGAAGGATATTCACAATTGGGTTCGACTTACAACAACTACCTGCACAAAGTATTTAACAGCAATAAAGGGCTTATTACTCAGGCGCAGAAGTTAGCTAAAAACGATCACGACTAAGGGCCTAAATAAGTCATTAGCATGAATATCTTGTGTTAAGTACCAATATCATCCGTTGCTATAACTAAGTGCCAATCTCAATAGGCGTAATTGTTGCTTGTTGCAAGCTATTCTTATCAATGAACCGTGAACACGGACAGCGCGGAAAAACCGGAACGTACACGTAGTACGTGAGGATGACTCGCTTCGCTCGCCCTACGGGCCGCACTACAGTGCGTTCAAAAGCTCGTGCTTTTGTCTGAGCACTGTCCGGGTTCGCTCTTTATGGCAAAGAAGGGTGAATAAAATAGCCCTATTGGGACAGGCAGTCACTATGGAATGGATGATTTTCTTATATCCACCCATTTGTTCTTTTCATTGATAGAATGTTTAGATTAAATACTATAATATCCTTCAATATTAACCTGTATTGAGATAAAATGATTGACCAGAGTTTAATATGAATTTCTTTTCTTTTGAGTTTATTGGTTCCTTTGTTGCTTTCTTTCTCTTGTATTGGATGCTACAAAAACATGCGAAAACACAAAACTACCTGCTGATAATCGCAAGTTATCTGTTTGTCTTTTCCTTTAATCCGCTTTTCACCAGCATCCTATTTGGCTATACGCTATTTATTTATCTTTTAACAAACATAGCCAGCAAATTTCTATCCAACCGCATCACGTTTACTATCCTGACAATAGGTATTCTGGGGTGTTTCACTCTATTCAAATATTATTCTTTCTTTCAAGAAAGTCTCCAACAAGCGTTTGCCAAATTTGGCTTGTCCATAGATTTACCCGTACTAACACTACTCGTCCCTTTGGGTTTATCTTTTTATGCATTTCATTCCGTCAGCTATGTCGTTGCTGTCGCAAGAAAAGAAATACCCAAAGCATCATTTCCTGATGTCGCTTTATATCTATGCTTTTTTCCGAGTATTGTTGCCGGACCAATAAACCGAGCTAAAGATTTCCTGCCTCAAATCCAGATATCATCAAGAGTGATCATTGAACCATCAAGAGCCATATTATTAATTACATTGGCAATAACCAAACTATTTTTGTTCAGCTCTTATTTATCCGAAAATTATGTTAATCCAGTTTTTGATGATCCCGTCAGCTACAATGCAGGGCAAATCTTGGTTAGTATCTATGCCTATGCCTGGCATATCTATTTTAATTTTTCTGGTTATACCAATCTTGTTACTGGATTAGCACTACTCCTTGGATTCAGAGTACCTGAAAACTTCAATGCCCCTTATCTGGCTGAAAACTTACAAGCCTTCTGGCGCCGTTGGCATATCAGTTTATCTGAATTTATCCGTGATTATGTCTATATTCCTCTTGGTGGTAATAAGAAAGGATTTGTACGTAAAAATCTTAATTTGTTTGTTGCTATGGTAATCTCTGGGTTATGGCATGGAGCCGGAATTAATTTCATTATCTGGGGAGCTATTCATGGATTGGGATTAATAATCCTCAATGCTAAACATCAGTTATTTCCCCCAATAGACAAAAAAAATCAAAATATTCCCCAAAATCCAGTCATTTCATTTTTATCCAGAATCATCACTTTCCACTTTGTCTGTCTGGCATGGGTTTTCTTCCGTTGTCCTACTCTAGATGATGCACTAATATTATTAAATCAATTGATATCATCAAATTTATTTCACTCGATAATAGCCAATAGTGGGTTGTTACTGATGTTCTGGGGACTCTTTATTATTTATCCGTGGCTGATTAATCTAAAAATAATGGTTGAGAAAATGTATTCTCAGATTTCATGGATATGCTACCCAATACCATTAGCGATTATTCTGACTTTGGTATTTATGATTTCACCACAAGGAATACCAGGATTCATTTATGCCAATTTCTGAATTCAAATCTAATCTAAAAACGGCCGGGCAAGTTATTTTTATCGTAATATTAACTAGCCTACTGTTAATCTGGCTAAATCATCGTTCACTGGATAGATTCTGGCAACAAGAATATCACCAGCAAAGTCTTTGGGCGACTTTGCAAGGCCATCCGCTCTGGGATTTCGGTGATAATCTGGAACAAGGTGTACTCGCTGCGGGGGAAGCTTTCATGTCACATACTACCAGTAATAACAGTAGCAACCATCAGCGAACTCGCCAGGAAGCTGATATCACACTGCCTGTGGATTTTCAAATTGGACTCAAGCTCCTGAGTGGTTATCCCTCTCCTGTTACAAATCTGCCTGCAATTTTCCCTGAGTTATTACAGAAATCTCCCCATACTCATCCTGTTAATTCACCAATACCCCATAATTTAAGAAATAATGTTTCCCCCAGCACGGTTATCGCTAAAACCAACGTGACACTGACAGCCAAAGATAAAGTGCTGTTTGCTGGAGATTCAATGATGCAGGGCATCGCTCCCCATCTGAAACGTCGGCTCTACCGGGATTACAGTATTTCAAGTATTAATCTCAGCAAACAAAGTACTGGGCTTGCTTATCCCAGTTTTTTTAATTGGCCGGAAACTATCAATAAAACACTGGAAGCCAACCATGATATCAAGCTAGTTGTTATTTTTTTGGGGCCAAATGATCCCTGGGATATGCCACCAAAACATGGAAACATCTACCTGAAATTCGCCAGCCCTGATTGGGAAAACCTCTATCGCCAGCGTATCGAAATGGTCCTTACCGCAGCACGTAACCACGGGGCTGATATTATCTGGGTTGCTCCTCCCAATATGCGACAGAAAAAACTTTCTGCCAGCATGAAATATCTGAGATCCTTATATCAATCGGAAGTAACGAAAGCCGGAGAAATCTATGTTTCTGTTAATGATATTTTCAAATATCATGCAAATGATTATTCCGATTATGTCGGCGACAATAGTAACAAAATTAAACTCAGAAGCGGTGATGGTATACACTTTAGCTTGAAAGGCCAACAAACTATCTCAGATAACATATTTTCATTGATTAAATTTATTCAGGAACCAGCTAAACAAAATGAAAATAGTTAAACAACTTCGTCGACGATATCAATCTGCTGGCATTAGTCTGGTCATCACACTCTCTTTAAGTTTGATATCGTGCCATAAACAAAAGCCATTGCCGTTGCCAACACAACAGTCTGCAAAAGAGAACCAACAGCTAATAGACTTTGGTGAACCGAATTTAGCTTTACTGGCGGATAAACTTCACAACAGCCGCCATAATCAACTGCATTTTGTTCAGATAGGAGATTCTCATACTGCCGCAGACTTTTTTACCGGCAAGCTTCGCTCTTTATTGCAACAACGTTTTGGCGATGCAGGGATTGGTTTTGTTAGCCCAATTAATGTACCTGGTCAACGTAACGCTATGATCAGTATGACCGATGATAAGCAGCAATGGAAACTCACCACCAGCCGCAAAGATAATCGGCCTGATTTTCCTATCGGCGGTGCAATTGCAGAACCCAATAGCCAAATAAGTCAATTAATTCTAAGACTGTTTGTACCATCCCATGATCGCTATCAACTCAAAACGTTATACCAAGCATCGGGTGATGCTCAGATTCTGGTACAATCTGCAACCAAACGAATACTAAAATTACCGGCAACCCATGATCACTGGCAATTTTCTACTGAAGAATCAGTTACATTCCCAGTTAATATTATGGCGATACAAAATAATCAGTTAAAATTAGGCGGCTGGTTTATCAAACGTAAACAACCAGGTATTATGTTATCTGCCTTGGGTATTAATGGTGCAACTATTAATATGATGGATAAATGGCAGCCAAAATGGATTGATACATTAGTTCAAATGCATCCTGATATGGTGATCCTCGCTTATGGCACAAATGAGGCATTTAATCATTCGCTGGGTTTATCAAGCTATCGCCAGCAACTGGAAACTAAGATAAAACAGATTCGTAATCAGTTACCACAAACAGTTATCCTTATCATTGGGCCGGGTGATTCTTTGAAAAACAACCAATTTACAAGTTGTATAGCACAACAACCAACAATGTTGGATAATATCATCCATACTCAACAAAAAGTCGCTCAAGATCAGCACACACTATTCTGGAACTGGCGTGCATATATGGGTGGAAAATGCTCAATTAGGCGCTGGGCGCAACAAGATCTTGCTCGTCCTGATTATGTTCACCTTTCAGCCGCAGGTTATGAGCGCAGTGCTGAAGCGTTATATCAACAGTTAATAGATGTTCTCGGTCAATAAGCAACAATAAGGCTTGATTGGGAATAGTACTAAATACTTATCTTGTTTTTAGTACAGAAAAATTAAACTTATAATCTTAGATTTACAATATGTATGAGCTCATAAGAAACCCATTTAATAAAGACAAACTATCTTTTTTGTTGTATTTAATACGTTGAAAATAAGTTTATACCATGTGTAAAACATAGCGTTAAAAAGAGTATTTAAAATATGATTTTTCCCAAAAAGTATCCTCTCAGCTCTATAAAAAGGCTCATCTCCGGCTGGAAAGAATGTAGTTTCGAACGTTACCAACAAGCGTATTCTCTCTATGGTGGTGGAATATCTACTCATCCAGATATTGTACGTTTTTTAAATGAAAAATTTGGCAATAGTTTTATCTTTTATGTCAAAGAAAATCCACAAATAGAAAACGTTATCGAAGGGGCATACTTTACATGTAAAGATCATCATCTGGCAGCAAGTCACCAAAAGGACTACTATTTTTTCAGTTACGATGAAATTCTCTTCCCTATTGCCAAACATCTAAAAACTATCATCCCAGGGAGATCAAAAACCATATCGCCTCTACACAAAGAAAACTTCGTCAACATCTACTATGGCCGATTAAACAAGCGAACAATATGCCTTGCTAAAGAAGATTTTTCTTATAAAACAAGAAGAAATCGGAGTAATGAAATTAATAAATTTAAGCGTGCAGGCGGAGAAATACATCAAATTGATGATTTCACCTGCCAGGAATTTGTTGATATTTACACCACACTGTACGAAAAACGGTGGGAAAAAAAACACAGTGAAGAAGAAAAAGGAAAATTAACCGAACTATACACCGAACTCAAACAACATCTGTACGGATGTGTATTAACTATCAATGGAACCCCAGCAGCCTACGATTTAGTTATAAAATCAGACAGCCCTCAATGGGTTTCATTCGATGCAGTAAACGGTGGATACGATCCTGAATACGCTAATCTCAGCCTTGGAAGCATTGTCATGTGGTTAAATATTCAAAATGCTTCAACGCTCTGCCAACAGAATCAAAAAACGATGCGCTATTCTATTGGCAAACCTACTTTCTCCTATAAAGATCGCTGGTGCCACCGTCACCCGTTAGCAAGAACACTATTTTAATGTCAGCAATATTTTCAAATAGTTAACTTATCTTGCCGCCTTCTAAGGAAGGCGGTATTAATCTAATACAATCTCCTAATTCATATGAATTACAACATGGCAAAGAAAACCATTCCAACAATGGCTCCTGTTATTCCAAGAATAGTTTCCATAATTGACCAAGTTTTCAGTGTTTGAGATTCTGTTGCACCAGTAAATTTACCAAATAACCAAAAGCCTGAGTCATTAACATGGCTCAATACCAAAGAACCACCCGCAATACAAATTGAAAGAGCTGCAAGCTGGGCACTAGAATATTCCAGAAGATCAACAACGGGCAAAATCAGACCAACAGTTGTCAAACAGGCAACAGTTGCAGAACCTTGAATAACGCGTACTGTACCAGCAAGGATGAAACACGCTAATGCAATAGGCAGACCCGCCCCAATCAATGCGTTTCCCAAAGCAGGGCCAACACCAGAATCCACTAATACTTGTTTGAATACACCACCAGCCCCAGTCACCAATAAAATAATTCCAGCCGGTTGAATAGCCGAAGAGCAAATATCCATCACTTTTTCTTTACTCATCCCACGGCGAATTGCCAAACCATAAATAGCAATCAAACAAGCAACCAAAATCGCAGAAAATGGATGACCGATAAATTCAAGCCACTGATACAACTCAGAACCCTGTTCAACAAAATTCTCACCAATAGCCTTTAACCCAACCAAAGCCAAAGGGAACAGAACCAGTGACAAACTCAAACCAAAAGATGGCATCTTACCTTGACCAAGGCTTGGCTCACTTATATCCACGGGCAAATCCAGAGTGACATACTTACTGATAAAATTACCGAAGATTGGCCCCGCCAGTAACATCCCAGGAATCGCTGCACTGATACCGATCAAGATCATCCAGCCAAAATCAGCATTCATCTGTGAAGCCAACAACATCGGTGCTGGACCAGGTAACAAAAATGCTGCTGCTGCGGCGACACCAGCAAACAGAGGAATAACCAGCTTCACTACATTACCGCCAGTACGACGCGCGACCGCGAACGCCACACCAATCAATAAAACAATAGCTACATCAAAGAACAATGGCAAAGCACAAACCAGGCCAGCGATCCCCAATGAATAATGAGCATTCTTTTCACCAAAACTATTTAGTAGTTTAATCGCAATCTGATCCAGTGCGCCTGTTTCATGCAGAACTTTACCAAACATCGCCCCCAGTGCGACAACAATAGCCAGAAAACCTAACGTTCCTCCCATTCCTTCTTGCATTGTTTCAGCAATTTTATCCAGTGGCATACCAGAAAAAACACCCGCCCCCATAGAAACCAGTATTAACGCAACAAAAGCGTGGATTCTGGCCTTCATCACCAAAAACAACAGTAAAAAAACAGAACCCACCGCTGTCAGCACTAAGGTTAAAGTACTCATTATTTTTCCCCTGAAATGACACTATTAATTATTCTTATCGAGTGATTTATCACTTCATCAAGAGACGATCTAATGTCAACCAGATAAACATCCTGTTCATCACTCCCCGGCTCTTCTAATACCTCAAACTGAGATACCAACATTTGAGATTTAAAAAAATGATCTTTACGTGCCTTCAATCGACTTTCAATTAAATCAAAGTCGCCTTTCATATAAAGAAATGACAGATTCTTATTACGATCACGCAGTATATCCCGGTAATGTTTTTTTAAAGCAGAGCAAACAATCAGGGAAACCGGGTTTGTGCGTTGCATAGCAAAAATTGCATGATTCAGTGATTTCAACCAAGGTTCACGATCTTCATCATTCAGTGCGTAGCCTTCAGCCATCTTATTAATGTTAGATCTTGGGTGTAAAAAATCACCATCTAAAAAAGCAGAGTCCAATTTATAGGCCACAGCACTGGCAACAGCAGATTTACCACTACCGGATACCCCCATAAGCACAAAAACATGATTCGAATGTTGGGCATCGTTCATATAAACTCCTCAACGTAGATATTTTATCCACGAAATGTTACCGGTAACTGTTATCGGTAACATTATCAGAAGTAGAGACGAAATTCGCAACAACACGGAATATTCAGGAAATATAAATGTGATATTCATCACAAATGAGTTCAAAAAAACGCAAATCCAGCAGACCGATTAGATACTCTCTCCCAGAGATAACTGAAAGCCGATATCAATCATTTTTTGCGGTAAATGTTCGCCCTTCAGCCGAGCCATTAATAATTCGGCAGCCCTCCGCCCCAATAAGTCACGAGACGTCAATACACTGGCAAGTTTTGGTGTCATCACCTGACCAACATCATGGCCATGAAAGCCAGCTATCGCAATATCATGTGGTACAGCTATCCCTTGACGTTGGCACTCGAAAATTGCTCCGATTGCGAGGTCATCGTTAGTGCAGAATAGACCATCAACATCAGGATATTTTGTTCGTGCTTCATTCAGTAACTGCCCCCCTAATGTGTAAGAAGAGCTGTCTGGTGTCATTATCTTACCTGGCTTTAACCCGGCGCTTTTCATTGCAGCTTCATAGCCCTCCAGACGAATAATTGTCCTTTCATCTTGTCTCGCACCAAGATAAATCACCCGCTGGCAACCACGCTCAATCATTGCCATTACCATCTGCCGAGCTGCTTCAAAGTTGTCAATACCAACTGCCATATCAAAACAAGGAGAAACACAATCCATCAGTTCAACGACAGGGATACCAGCCGTTCCCAACATCTTTAAAGTTCGTGGAGTATGAGTACGTTCTGAAAGAATCAAACCATCAATATTATAGGAAAGTAAAGAAATCAAACGCTCTTCTTCTTTTTCTGAGCGATAGCCATAGTGAGCCAACATAGTTTGATAACCATAACTATCCGTCACATATTCGATACCACGAATAACCTCCGCAAAAACTTGGTTAGTCAAAGAAGGCAATAAAATACCAATAGCATGACTAGTGGAATTAGAGAGAATATCCGGTACTTTATTTGGGATATAACCTAACTCATCTAAAGCATCCGCTATTTTCTTTCGCAATTGCTCAGAAACTTGATCAGGATTACGCAAAAAACGACTTACCGTCATTTTAGTTATACCAACACGATCTGCAACATCTTGTAAAATAGGACGTTTTTTCTTCATATTTCAATGCAATATAGAATGAGTAAAGTTTAGAATAATAAACGTAGTGTTATGATATATTTATACACTATAAGGATACATTTTTTTAAAATTTAGTCTGGCTGTGAAACTGTAATCCCAATTTATTTAGTGTATCGTAAAATCTTATCCTTTAGAGTGGAGATATAAGACATATTTTTTGTGACTAGGAGGGTTTCGCCGCTGATATATTACCGAATGATTTAGAGCAATGGGCCACCACAACCAGCAAGAACCACACCATGACAATGAATAAGAACTTGGAAATTACCAAACTTATCAAAATCAGAGGCAGAGACATTAAGCCAGCTTAGGAGAAATGTCCAGGCGAAATTAAGGTTTAATCATTCGATGCTGGCTCAAACTTGATATGAACTACATCATCAGCTTAAGTACAAGTAGGTATGCAATTAGGAAAAAACTCTCGTTAACTTATACCAATTAAGAAAAAGCTGCGTTATTAAGGTGCTCAAAACCGATATCGAAAATAACCCGTTAACCGACATGCCTATATTGCTTAATGGAACATAGAAAGATTTATCGCTTCACCGGTTTGCTCCGAAACTCTTCTCTCGACCAGATTTTGAAAATCAACTATAAAATTTGGGGCATGAGGCTAAACTCATTTGCCTCGGTTTGTCCGACCTTTCGTTAAAAGTAACAAGAATGATTTTGTTGATGCCGAAGCGATATGCGAAGCCGCATCACGTCCTTCAATGCATTTTGTTCAGCCCAGAACTGAAGCTCAACAAGCAATGCGTGTATTACATCGGGTCAGGAAGTCACTTGTCCGGGATAAGATCAAAACGACTAATCAGATACATGGCTCTTTACTCGAGTTTGGGATTAGCCTACCGAGGGGAGACGCTATTATAAGCGCTTATCGTTTGTGTTGGCAGAGCACGAACTCCCAAGTTATCGGGTCCGATTGTTGATGCAACTACACGCCCATTATCACTATATTGTTGAACAAATAGTCGAGTTAGAATCTGAACTAAAACACACGATCACCACGGATGACACAGCCCAGCGTTTTATGACCCTCCCCGGTGTTGGTTTAATCACAGCTAGCTTACTTTCTTCATCGTTGGGAAGATGGTCGACAATATGCCAAAAGTCGTGATTTTGCCGCCTCAACGGGATTAGTTCCCAGGCAATATAGCGAGGAAAAAATACCCTGCTGGGTATCAGTAAACGAAGAAATAAGAACTTGCGGAGACTACTGGTGCAATGTGCACGAATATTTATGCAACGATTGGATAATTATTCAGGAAAACTGGCTGACTGGGTCAGACAGCAGCTTGAACGAAAACACGCCAATGTAGTGACTTGTGCACTAGCGAATAAATTTGCCCGGATAGCTTGGGTAATCACGACACAGCACACGGTATTTGACGCCTGATCCTGCGTCATTATGAATAAATTTAAACGTTATCCCACTGGTTTTGCGAAGACTGATAATTGATGACATGAACGGCCTATCGACCTGATGAGAAACCTAAAGGTTAAGATGGCTTATTAAAGCCGAGTGGTTTTTTAGGAACATCAGGCGCGTAACTCATCGAGGCGCGGGCATCCTTGCCTATAGTGACGCCGGATAGATTTAAGCATAAGCAAGCCCCAAATTCATCAAAATGCGTGTTGCAACAACGAGGGTGACCATAGATTTAACCTTTCATATGGAAAAATAAAATGATACAGACCCTGATACGCAAAAACCCCCAGCTCTCGCTGAGGGTTTCTACTGTATTTAAAGCCTGGCAGTTCCCTACTCTCACATGGGGAGACCCCACACTACCATCGGCGCTACGGCGTTTCACTGCTGAGTTCGGCATGGGGTCAGGTGGGACCGCCGCGCTATCGCCGCCAGGCATATTCGGTTTCATTCCGGCCGTTGTCGCTCCTTGCTGCCACAACCGCCCGAACCAATCTCTGAACAAGCTGAAAACTTCATCTCTCTGCCGGCTTCTGACAGCTATTCACTGTCTTCC
>NZ_JAJAFY010000109.1:0-2317 GCF_025384885.1 Photorhabdus kleinii | reverse complement strand
CGCCGTATCAGCCACAATCGAGAGCCGATTTGATAATCTGAACCGATATCACCCCACCAGCCTTTTCTATCAACTCCGTCAATTTCGTCATCACTACGAGCCTGACGGTCTGTAAACAAGCTGATTATTATTGCGGTTTGCAAGTCGTTGCCTGTGACCAAATCCCCGTTCCCAGATAACCAGTCAGCATGAATTTTATTCACATCCCAGTACGAAGTAATATCACTCATTTCACTGGCTCCCCGGTTTGCTGGCTCGTCACCGTTGAACTGCCTGATTCCACGCCGGATACTTTATGCGTATGCCGATTATACGATTCACGTAACTGTTTCATTGTTGACGTATTACTGTTGCAGTTATCGACGATATCACCAGTAACTTTTAAAATTGGCGTATTACAGAGCACACTCTCGCTTGCATTAATTGTCACTTGAGTGGCGTTATTTACTGTTACCGGCTGGCCCCTGGCTTCAATAGTGATCCCGGATTCAGTCAGCAGGATATGCAAGCCCCACTGGTTATAAAGTACTGTTTCACCGGGATTTAAATTCTTATGCCGGTATTTTTTATTGTTGCTTGCAATCACTACAGCACTTGATCGGTCTCCCCCTAAGTAACCAATCACAACGTCAGTTCCCGCGGGCAATGCAGACGAGAAGCCAAATTCAGCCATTCTCGCCGTGTTATCGCGGACCTCAATCGGCGTTTGATACTGGACAACTTGAATGTTTCCGCTATCACGTGATGTCTTAATTTTTCCGAGTCCCAACATCATTTCAACACGTCGAGATAACTTTCTGATTGCATCATTCATCATCTGATCGTCTCTCTCAAAATTGCGTAAAACTCATACGGTTGTACGGCAAAAGCAGCCGGAGGCATTAAGACTAATTGCGCTTGTGTGCCGTTATCACCGTTACGTGTATATGTCACTTCTGATAAAAGCCATTGCTCATTCTCAAGGCCGAAAATAGGCATATGAATAGGAATTAGAGTATTGGGTTGCCATAATTTACCGCTGCTATCCCGCCAGCTATCAATTGTGACTTTCAGCACTTTTGAGCGCCCGTAGCGTCGGTTCATTTCCCAGTCAATAGATTCTTGTGATCGCTTTGCTGATATGAGCGTACTTTCTATAATGGTGACATAGTTCCGATAACGCATCTTTTTCGCTTCAGGATCACTCGCTGTTGCTAACGTGACCACATCATAACCGCTATCATTACTTGTCTCATTGAGTCCGCTAATAGCAAATGAAAGTCCGGTGTACTCAGAAAACCGTTCATTCATTGAACTATTGTAATCTGATGTTTCGACGTTCTTCCCTTGCTCAACCCCACTCGCTGCCAGTTCTGTGCCTACCCGCGTCATGATTAAATTACCGTCAGGCAAGTCGTAGTAGAGCAATGCTGCAAACCGGGTAACGCGATCAATGACCTCTTGCGAGGACTCACCCCAGTTCAGTGTGAACTGAGGGACAGTTGGCATGTCATCAACATCAGAGGTCACCTGAATGTCGTACCATTGGGCCAGTTTCTGAGCAATCTGTAACGGAGTGGCTTGGCTGATAACGTTGTTCGGCCACTTCGCTGAGCAGTCTACTAAATCCTGACATTTACCCCGTCCCGCAACTTTGATTTCGTGTTTATTTTTAGAAATAGACGGGTTCCAGCTATCTATATAGCCCGTTACAACTCTGTCATCACCAAGAAACACTTCACACTTTTCACCCGGTTCTACAAGCTGCTTCTCATCATTGCCGGGGTAATAATCCATTAACATCAAATCAAAGTCAGAGGGTAATCGTTCTATGCCTCTCGTTACCCGTACACTGTCCCATCCGAAAATACGGCGCCCGCCGATCACTAACGACAACTCATCATCTTTCATTGTTTCAGCGCCTTAAACTTAACGGGCATAAATGCCGGGTGAATGGGAGAGACGGCTTGTACCAATTCATCACTGCGTTCAGCATCTTGATAAATTCTGTTAGCAATATTCAATACAGGTAATACAGAAGGCAAGTTAAACTGGGTTAATCTTCCCTTGGCATCCTTCAACGAGAAACTTTCAACAAATTCATAACGTAGCTGAACAAGAGCCTGGAAAACATCATCAGCCGCTAAATCACCCGCTTTAATGATCGCGTTATCAAGAGACTCACAAACACGTCGCTGAATGGTTGCGGCTTCGTCACGACTGGCCGGAATAAGCTCACTTGCTGTTTTCGCCATCGCCCCGGCAGACAGAACAACGAGTAACAATGTCGTAGCTTCTGCTACGTCTCTATCAACACTACTCTGCTGATATTGCGTAT
>NZ_JAJAFY010000108.1:0-2456 GCF_025384885.1 Photorhabdus kleinii | reverse complement strand
ATATCGCCCACGCTGTAAATCTGGGCATGATGACTGTTGTTCAGTGTCCCGGTACCGATATCCAGCCGGTCACGCGCGGCAATGACAGCAGCTTTGCCGTCCTGTGCGCTGTTATTCAGCGTCCCCGTCTGGAGGGCGAGTTGGTCACCGTAAATGCGCCCGGTGCCGGTATTGTTCAGGGTGTTGGCCGTGAGATGGGTCAGGCCGCCGTCAATCAATCCGGTATTGTTCAGCGTATCGTGGACCTTGATTTGCGTTTGCCCGGCGCTAATTTCACCGGCAGCGCTGTTGGTAAGATTTTGCGCATCAAGATGCAGCGCCTGACCGGCTTTTATCTGGCGGTCATTGAGGAGATTGCCGGTGGTTTTCAGGGTCAGATTGCCATTGGCCGCGGTGTTGCCGGTATGGTGAAAATCCTCGGTTAAAGCGACCGCCATATCGCCCTGCGATAACAGTTGGCCGTCACCGCTGAGAGCTTCGGCGTTAATATCCACCTGTTTCCCGGCAATCAAGGTGCCCTGTGGGTTGTTAATCCTCAGATGCGGTTGCTGAGCCTCGCGGTTGATAGTGAGCTGTTTGCCCGCAGAGACCAGTCCCTGGAGATTATCCAAGGTCTGGCTGATGTTCGCTTGCAGATGGTCGGCCGCCCGTAAAGCGCCCTGGCGGTTGTCCACCTGTTGGGCGTTGACCGTCAGGTTTTGCGCTTCCAGTCCTTTATCCGCTTGCGCCGTGTCGCGATTAATCAGGTGAGCGGTGCTCAAGGTCAATTGCTGACCACCACGGATAAGGCCGCCGGTGTTATCGGTTTGGGTTTCAACATTAAGAGTGGTGTCGCCCACCGCCTGCACCTGCCCGTGACGATTGTCGAGCCGCTGGGTTTTCAGGTTGAACGTACCGGCCGACAACAATTTGCCGTCCCGGTTATCGGTTTGCGCCTGTCGGGTGTCGATAATCAACTGTCCGCCTTGCAGATGACCGTGGCGATTGTCCAGTGGGCCGCTGGTGACAGTGGTCTTGCCCTCACCAATAATCTGGCCCTGTTGGTTATCCAGTAACTGCCCGTCGGTATCCAAATTCAGGGCGTCTGCGGATTGTAAGGTCCCGTTGCGGTTAGTGAGTTGCTGACTGTGAATGTCCAGCCCGCCATTCCCGGCTATCTGTCCCTGAGTATTATTGAGCGCGGTGCTGGTTAGCGCGGTTTTGCCGTCCGCTGCTATCATGCCGCCGGTGTTATCGATGTCGCCGGTGCGCAGGGTTAACTGCCCGCCGCTTAACAACCGGCCCGCTTTTTGGTCGGCATTGCGGGTATTAATGAGCCCATGCCCGTGGGTATCAACGGACATCTCCCGGCCGGATTGTAACAGCCCCGCCGTATTATCCAGTTCACCGCTGTTGACCGTCAGGGTGTCCCCGGCTATCACCTGTCCCGCGGTATTGGTGAAGGGATGGCCGGTGGTTTGGCTGTTGATATGCTGCGCCAGCAACACCCCCTGCGTGTTATCCAGGGTCTGGCTGGTTGTAGTCAGTCGGGTTTTGGCTTCAAGATGACCGTGGGCATTCTGAATGGCTTTGCCAATGGTCAGCGTGGCGCTGTCCCCAGTGGCAACAAGGCTACCTCGGCGATTATCCAGTTGGGCCGCGCTGAGCTGGAGCGCATTACTCGCTTCCAGTCGGCCCGCCTGATTGTCCAGCGTGTCTTTGACCGTCAGTGTCAGCGAGCCCTTGTCGGCAGCCACAATGTTGCCGTGACGATTATCGACCGTGGTTGCCTTAAGGTTCAGGTTACCGTTACCGGCAAGGGTGCCGTGCTGGTTATTTAGGGTGTTCACCGTCAGAGACAGCGTATCTTTGCCGCGTTGTTGCATCAGCCCGCCTTGATGGCTCAGGGTATCCGCGTTGACGGTAATCTGCCCGGCCTGTGTTTCAGCCTGATTCAGTTGCAGTTCACCCGCCTGTATCGTCAGGGCGCCGTTGGTGAGCAGTTTGCCTTTATCACCCAGCCAGCGTTGGCTGTTGAGTGCCAGTTTCCCGTTACCCGCCAGTTGCACTGTGCCCTGAGTGTTATCTGCTTGATGCGCGGTCAGATGCAGGTCCTCGCCCTGACTGGCAATGTTGCCCTGATGATTGTCAAGCTGGTCTGTGGTGAGGATCAACCGTTTCCCTTGATTGAACACTGTCCCTTCACGGTTATTCAGGGTACGGGTATGGAGCGTCAGTTCACCGCTTCCTGTCTGGTTAATTTTTCCTTTCAGGTTAGAGATATCCGGGGTCGTGAGGTGGATTTCCTGTGCCACTAACTGGCCGCCGTTGTTGTTAAACTGGCCCGGCGTTTTCGCAGTCAAACGGTTTGCGTTAACGGTGGCGCGAGCGGTGCTTATCCCGTGTTGACTGGCCGTCAGTTGGATCTGACCGGCGGCGGTCTGGCTGTCGCTCAGGTCAATCTGTTGACTGTGGAC
>NZ_JAJAFY010000107.1:0-2525 GCF_025384885.1 Photorhabdus kleinii | reverse complement strand
TGGATCTTTGTGACTTCGCCCAAAACTTCTTACTGGGGAGAAAAAGTTGATTACATTGAAATTAACCGCCGCAAATATACTCCTGATATCTTCCGTAGTACCAAATTTAAGGAAGCTCAGGAAAAAGCCAAACTCACACTGAATGGCGATACCGCAACGCTGGAGGTGGTATTTACCGAAACGAAGGGAGTTTTCCCCCGTAGTAGTGAACTGTACTGGTACTATGAACAATCAGCAAATGTTATCGCCCCTTTGCGCTATCTCTGGGGAGAAGAACCTACAGCAGAAAATACCATTAAGGGCAGTTTTGACGGAGAGCGTACACTATGAAACAACGATTAAAACATTTACTTAAAAAATGGTTTCCCACTATTCATCCATTACCAACCAAACGGCTGGCCCGTTGGGAAAAAGAAATTCTGGCGGTACCGCCAGATATTAAGAATGAAGAAACTATTAAACATGTGGAAATACTAGATCGCCTTAATGATAAAGAATGCTGGATTAGAAATCCTCAACGCCGTTTTAGGAGCATTAATCTCATTCCAGTAACATTAGGAATTATTAGTAGCCTTATTCTAAATATTAATGGATTTATCGAAGACCGTAAAAATGATGAAAAAGCTATCCATAGATGGGTCAATTTAGTCAAAGAGGAATACGGTGATAAATTTTATCTACGCAATGATCTACCCGACTCTATGGAAAACGCCCGCTATATCGGCAGTGATAAAGAGATCTCCCTGAAAAAATATTTGTACTATCGCTATACCTTTTATCCAAGTAGTTCACGGATTTTCAAAATTGATATAGGTTTCTTATTGTTATATCTGTTAATTATTCCTCCTTTTGTCTGGGGTGTGTTTTTTTCTCGCCGTCAAGCGCCATTAATTATTGATCGCGAACGGCAGATTTTTTACACCTGGTATAAAGGTAAAGCCTACGCCGCTCGCTATCCACAAATCGGCATGGCCGAAAAAACTAATATTTTTTTCCTCAAAGTCTACGGCCTGGATGAAAATAATAACCTTATCGGACGTGGCTTCATCCCTAACGTCAGCAGTTATTCTTTCGCTTTTTTAAGCAGCGGCAATGATAAGGGACTGGCAGTCGCCTTTATGGTGAAATTTTTATTAAATGGCAAAGAAGCGGTTAGCAAAGTGGATTATAAACGCCGTGAGCCGCTTATCTGGTGGAGTAAAGATAAAAGACCTACGGATTTAGAAGCTCAAATTCCATTGATTTTGGCAGAATTGGATCGCCTAGGTCCCCCTGATGAAGATCTTTCCGAATGAAAATGGCATTACAAACCTATTTGACGGAAAGCTCCCAACCTGAATTACGGTTGATACGGTATATTCCACAGATAAGTGATAAGCAACTTGTAATGGTTGTAGTTGTACAACAGGAAAAGGGCGAACAACCTTTTGAAATGGTGTTAAATCATCTGCGTAAGTTCACCTATTTAAAAAATGAGCTGACTCAGGCGTGGGCATTTTTCCGTTTCTACCATCCCAACACACTGACGACTCTGTTGAATACTCTATCCGACGGGCCATTAGCCCATTTTATGCAGGGGATCAATTCAATATGGTTCTATGGTGATAAACCCGATACCCGCCACATTATCACCATCACGGAAAACGTTCGGCAGGTAAAACCTGCGCCTGTCACGCTCAATCATCAATTGTGTGAACTATTCGAGCAACAAACGCAACAACGCCATGTACTTAAATCCATTGACTTTATTAAGGAAAATCTAACTGAACGCTGTCAGGTGAATAAAAACACCCTGCCTGCTTTTGTTTTGCAGCAGACTAATCAGGCTTATCTGCAAGGACTGACGCAACAGCGAGCCATACTCTATTACGTTGCCGCCAGGTGTTTAGTGCCAAACGATGAAGTTCACTGGCAACAACTTTGGGACTCAGCCTGCTCGCAAACAGAAACACAGGAAATACGGGCACATTCACTTTTCAAACAATGCGACACACTAACAACCAAGGAAATATTATGACCACCAACATTCAGGAACGCTTTGACAAATTAATAGAAAAAGCTTACGAACTGTTCCCGCAAAATCTTGAGGTAGATAATTATATGCAGCCCTGTGACTGCAACATTAAACCCATTTACCCGGTTCGTTATGCTTATGTGAACTTTTTCGGCAAAGAACTGGAAAAACCAGAAGCGCCCCCGGATATCCACACCCTGATGTTCTCCTCGTCACTCCAGCAAACCAAAGGCTATGCCGCCCGCCTGCTGCGTCCCGGCTGGATATATATCAAGGAAGAAGACCCGCTGACCACCCGAGGCAGCAAAGCCCGCGGTTATCTGCACATCTTTAAATACTGCGTATCAGAGAGAGAGGTTAACGGCAAAAAGCAGCGGGTAGAGAAATTTAAAAAGTACATGTTTCTCAACCGCAAAGACGCCAGTGAAGGACTCATCCCTGAACCCGGCATTCGGGGCGAGGGGCATCCATTCCTGTTTGTCGCCAAAGATGTTATCAATATCAGTATCGC
>NZ_JAJAFY010000106.1:0-2746 GCF_025384885.1 Photorhabdus kleinii | reverse complement strand
CGGTGGATAATCTGTTATTCCCACCTATTTGCCGCTTCCCGTATCAGATGCCATACAGTTGTACCCGTCTCCGCACCTTCAACATCAAAAGCCATCGCCCCCTGAGCAAAGAAGTACTGCCGACCAGGCAAACTATCGGTTTGCCAGATCCCGCTGACCAGTGCAGGATGGTTACTTCTCAAAGGAGTCACCTGTAGCGGTCCACGGTCATAACGGGCATACCAGGCTTGTGTGGAAATATCATCAAAATGACCCTCGCCATAAAAATGCAGTGAATCACCTTCTCCCGGAACAAAACGTATCGGACGTATCAGTTGGTTAATGGCAAAATAACTCTCCGGGACACTGCCCGGTAGCGGCGTTAAGTCCGGGTATTGACCGGCCCGGATCATCAGACCATTGGAGTAAGGGGTAATCACCACATCCGGGTAGAGGTGGCGGGCCAGCGTGTGGCGTATCCATGATTCCCCACCCAATCGCTCTACAAAGCGTTTGGACAGCAGGGTGATCCAGTTAATGCTTCTGATGGAGTGGGCATAATCTCTCAATGTTGTATGAACAGTGGAGTTAACTTGTAGGGTGGGATAACGCTGAGCTAGCTGGTACTCTAAGGGAAAATAATCATGATAATCTCTGGGTAAGACCAGACAGTAACCACAGTCTCCCCAATCAGGTTCAAGTTGGTTACACAGAAAGTCCAGCCAGGCCATAAATCGGGTCATGCCCTCTTGTGCTTTCAGATAATCCCAAGGCAGTACAAGACTCAGGTAGGAGCTACTGTTGTCACCACTTATTTCCCGGGAGTCCATGTAATGCATCAGATAGCGAGGGGCTTCATAGAGATTTTTTGCATCACTAACATCCCAGCTAGAAAACTGGTTTTTTTTCTGATTCAGAATGCCTTCTTCCACTTTGGCTATATTTTCCGGAGAATATTTTTTGAACCCTTTCAGTTCATGAGTATGAAAACGCAGATGAGTACCAAACTCTTCGCGAAAGCGCCGGTAGCAGGCCAGAATACGCTGTTTTTTCTCCTGAGTGTAACCCTGTTTAAAAAACAGAGTAATCGAGAGACCCAGACGGGAAACAGTCAGTTCATCGCCATTGATAAAAAGAAAAGAGGTCAGTTGTGATCTCAACTGGGTAAAGTAATCTGAAGTATCCATATTCCCTCCGTTAATTATGAAGCGGTGGCGAATGTCACACTCGCCAATATTGTCAGGACAGCAGCTAACGCGGCGGCACTGGCTGCTACTGCGGCAGCTAAAATTTCCACCAGTGCAATCAGTGCAGCAGCAACGGCAACGGTGACCAGGATAACAACGGCAACTTCGGCAATAATCACAACTACTTCCAGCATGCCTTCCCCCACCTCTTTTAATATTTGCATCCAGCTAATGTTTTTTAGCTCTTCCAGGGTGATATCTGAGCCCTGTTGCACAGTCTGCCATCGGGCTTTTATCTCATTCTCCGTCCAGGTCACGATTTTCCCCGTTTGTTCATTAACCCAGGAAAACGCGTAGCTGACATGATGGGTTATCGGGTCAATAATTTCTTCACACACCCACTTGCCGGCTTGATTGAACCAGGCACCAAACTGGGCAAGGAGTTCCCGGGTACTGTCACGGACATAATTCAATCCGTTTTCGGTCAGACCCGCCACCTCCTGCCCAAGGACAACCCAGTCTTCATAGCTCGGTAAAAACGACCAGCGGGAAGTACTGAGAAGCGGTGGATTTTCTGTCAGGGGCTGCGGAATGGTTCCCGGCACACCCTCTGCGGGAAGAGCGGGTAAAGCTTTATCATCAGGCGGCGAACCGGGCGGCAGCGGGGCCAGTGGTATCGGATTTTTATAGTGTTGGGAACCGGGTTGATAATGTTTTCGCCACGCTTCATCGTACTGTTTTTGCTCTTCTGTGCGGTTATCGTCAATACGCATCACACCAAAGCGAGAGCGGGTAGCAATTTGAATGTAATCAATTTCTTGCCCTTTATTGAGAGTATCCCCTGGAAATTTCACCTCAATCAGCATTTTCAGATTATCGGGATGCACGGAGCCATCAAAGTAGGTGGCACTCCTACCCGGCCAGCGGAGAGTCTCATCTTTAACCAAAATAATATCGGGGCGCCGAATACCAACAACACCAAATTTCTCCGTATCGTCGGCAGAAGGCCGGGCAAATGGATTACTGGATTGCGGTAAATTATCACCATAACGCTGCTTAGAGATTTGACTGGTTGCCAGCATGGGTAAAGGCACTGCCTCTTCTCTGATAGCAAACACCACTTCTGCTTTATAAGGCCATAAAAAGTCATGTTTAAGTTCTTCAACCTTAATCAATCCACTCATAATAATTTGATTAAGAAAGCGAATAGCGCCCAGCTTGGTGATAATCATTGCGGGCAAACGCAGAGCATACTCAGCTTTTTCCGCCAGATAACAGGGGTCTTCATCGGCGGGAAAGACCCCTATTTCCATCGTGCAATTAATTGAGGTCACGGCCGGGCACATTTTACCGCTGTTGGATATTGTCATACTTATTTCTCCGTAAATTCCATCACATACTCTACCTGCGTGTTACCACTGGCACGGTATAAGGTTTGCTTCGGTTTCGGTGGGACTTCTGGTGAACTCAGTTGCAGATTTTCTTCCGCCTCACTCTGTACCGTCACGGTTCTGCCCAGCGCATCGGTTTTACCGGAAAGGGTCTGACCGCCAGCGGTGGTAATGGTATAGGGGGTATTC
>NZ_JAJAFY010000105.1:0-2918 GCF_025384885.1 Photorhabdus kleinii | reverse complement strand
AGCCGTTTTACTACCAGCGGGGTGAGATCCAGCTCGTTTTTAAACGCAATATCGAATATAAAACAGAGCATCTGAGAAGTTTTGTAGTTTTTGACAGTAGCGCTTAGACGCGCAGCGCGTTGTGGAGCTTCCCATTTATCATCACTGTATTTGGTAATTTCTTCCTGGTAATCAGACGCTAACTGCTTTATTGAGTAGCGATGATATTTGTTAAAATATCCCATAGCCTGACATACAGATTCTTTTAGATCCTCTGCCATAAAACACCTTCATTAATGAATTATCTGAACAACTAATTTATTAAAGGCCGAAGATGGTTAACCTCCGGCCTTAGCTACGTTTCCGTCACTCCATCATACGAAGAAGGTTCGGATCAGTTCCAGAAGCGCGATTAACACTTTCAGAACCATGATTGCTTTATCAATAAAAGCACCCATGCGTTTCTCCAGATTAACTGGAGGGAGACACCGTTGTTTACTCTTACACTGCCTGTCACAACGGTTTTCTCATTGTTAGATGAAGAATGACTCCCTCCCGCCAGAGCACCGAACACAGCACCACCTGTTTGTTCAGTCAGGACTTTAAAATCGTTCATACCCAACGAAATGGATAAAGGGCAGGAGAGCCACAAAACAGTGCTAACTTGCTGATTATACCCGCTTGTAGCCATACATCCACTATTAACCGAATGTTGGTTGCAAAATATGCTTCAAGGGATATAATTAAGACGTTAGATGAAGAATGACTCCATCCGGTTGGAGATACCAACTCCGCACTGGAACATAAAGAACCCGAATAACCAATCGGGTTTTTTTACGTCTGTAGTTCATCAAATTTCTTGTTCATACCGTTCAACGCGGATGCGTTGACCAACGGCTCAATGCCGTCGCCGGCGTTTCCGCGTAGTTAATATTTTCAATAAGTTAGTTATTTTTTTCGTAATAAATAAGCGTCAATATTTTTGAATCGTTTAACGGCTTACGTGTGCTGCGTGAAATCTGAAGAAACGGAAATTATCCAGTTTCATACTTTTTGATAGATTTAAATTCGACCAAATCGTTCGATTCGTTTATATTGTTTGAATCATAACATTATTCAATGAGGGGATTATTATGGATGCTCTTTCTGCCAATGAAGCCAGAACCCAGTTTGGCGACATGCTACTCAAAGCACAACGTGCCCCAATCCAAATAAATAAAAACGGAAAACCCGTCGCGGTGGTTATCTCAATGGATAAGGTTTTGCGAAGACTGTAATGAAATAAAATACCGACACATTCCCGGTGATTATCAATATTTTGGTATGATTTTTTATTATAGAAAAATTAAGTGTAGTGTTTGAAAATAGATAATTACTTAATTATCTCACAAAATCAATGCTCTAATCCGCCTGGAATTAAATATATAAGGCGGATTCGACTAATAAGCTACCAACTTGGATTATTAAGTGGAGAGTTAAATAATGTCAGAAAATAAAAAACATGTGCACGCTGAACAAATGATGCAGTATGCACAAGATGCTTTTAAAACAGATAAACCTTGGCTGCTTTGGGAAATGTATGATGATGCCAATGAATTATGGGAAGATATTCTTCATCACCCAAACTGGAATCCTGATTTTAAATATCGCCGTAAGCATGAAATGATAACAGTCGGTAAAATTAGTTTTCCAAAGCCGATTGATTATGAGTTAAAAGAGAGGGACAGATATTTCACTGCAAGTTCTGACGGGGTGGGGTATTTTGTCTGGAGAGATGATAATGTTGATTATTATTATTTACAATCGGGGGTTATTCATTTAACAAAAGAAGCCGCAAAACAACATGTAAAAGCCATAATTAAAATTAATAATGGTGAATTCTGATGAACTCACTCGAAAAGATGGCTCATAAATAGGACCAGCAGGAGTATTTGAAAATAAATTTACGGTTTTACTGTGTTATTGGCGTCCAAACCGTAAGTTTCTGTATAAAATTAACCGCCAACGAAGTAAGGGCCGTTTGGCAGTATGTGCTTGTATAGCAATAAAGGGGTGTTGATGACCGGGGAGCTGGTCACTACCCCTATCCAGTAAAATCTTTAATTTCTTTTATATGTTTTTTACCCTCTAAGAGATCTTTTAATTCTCTTCTACTACCATATAAGGCGAGAGTTTGGGTATTATATACTAACCCTTTTTTATAAAACTCATCCCTAAACTCGGCAATCCAATGTATTAATTTCATAATGGAATTTACCTCTCTTCTTATAAAATATTAAGGAAATTCTCTTAGTGTGTTAACACTGTTGATTTGTACTCATTATAGACTTTTAAGGAATATTTGAGCTAAGGACATTCATTGAAATATTCCCATAATAAGGTAGTGGATATTACAGCTAATCAGTTATAAGCAAGATCAAAGATTGTTATATAAATCACATTTTAACACTTCATGAAACAGTTTACATGAACAGCAGACTTATCTCACATTCTATCTAAAATGAATTCGTTATTCTATTTGTAACAAACAATTCGAAACTGGAGTTTGAACTGTATGATTTAGAACAATCTCAACCTAGGACTACTCATGCCATTGAGATCATAGCAATACTATAACTTCTAACTATGACGGAATGGTTCCCTATAGAACGAGTAGCTGCTCTTGCTGATTGTTGAAATACTTTTCTACTTATAAATAACTTTCCAAAATGGTGCTACACCTTATCTACTAACAACCCTATGTATAACAATGGGTTGAAGGAAATCACGTGTAGCGGAATTATGAAACCTTATTTATTCAATAATTATTGAAGGTCATATATGAGTTAAATTACCCCTCAGTTAACAAATACGTGGGATAGAAGTCATGATCCGTGGTTTGTAAAAGATAAAAAATTTCGTCTTATATATGCAAATAAAGAATTTATTAAACTAAGTAA
>NZ_JAJAFY010000104.1:0-3008 GCF_025384885.1 Photorhabdus kleinii | reverse complement strand
GTTAAGTCCGGGTATTGACCTGCCCGGATCATCAGACCATTGGAGTAAGGCGTAATCACCACATCCGGGTAGAGGTGGCGGGCCAGCATATGACGTATCCAGAATTCCCCCCCTAACCGTTCTACAAAGCGTTTGGACAGCAAGGTGATCCAGTTAATGCCACGGATAGAATGTCCATACTGTAATACCGCAGTATGAACCGCAGAATTGACTTGCAGGGAGGGATAACGTTGCGCTAGCTGGTATTCTAAGGGAAAGTAGTCATGGTAATCTCTGGGGATGACTAGGCCGTAGCCACAGTCCCCACTGTCCGGTTCGAGTTGTTCACACAGAAAGTCCAGCCAGGCCATAAACTGGGTCATGCCCTCTTGCCCTTTTAGATAATCCCAAGGCAGTGTCAGGCTTAGGTAAGAGCTACCATCATCACCATCAATTTCTCGGGAATCCAGATAACGCATCAGATAGCGAGGGGCTTCATAGAGATTTTTGGCGTCACTGACTACCCAACTAGAAAGCTGGTTTTTTTTCTGATTCAGAATGCCTTCTTCCACTTTGGTAATATTTTCCGGTGAATATTTTTTTAATCCCTTCAGTGAATGACGATGAAAACGCAGGTGAGGGCCAAACTCTTCGCGAAAGCGCCGGTAGCAGGCCAGAATGCGTTGTTTTTTCTCCTGGGTGTAGCCTTGTTTAAAAAACAGGGTAATTGAGAGACCCAGACGGGAAACAGTCAGCCCATCGGCATTGAGAAAAAGAAAAGAGGTCAGTTGTGATCTCAGTTGGGCAAAGTAATCTGAAATTTCCATCATTTTCTCCATTAATTATGAGGCAATGGCGAATGTCACACTCGCCAATATTGCCAGGACGGCGGCTAATGCTGCGGCACTGGCTGCTACTGCGGCAGCTAAAATTTCCACCAGTGCAATCAGTGCAGCAGCGACGGCAAGGGTGACCAGGACAATAACGGCAATACCGGCAATAATCACCACCATTTCCAGCATGCCTTCACCCACCTCTTTTAATATCTGCATCCAGCTAATGTTTTTTAGCTCTTCCAGGGTGATATCTGAACCCTGTTGCACAATCTGCCACCGGGCTTTTATCTCACTCTCCGTCCAGGTCACGATTTTCCCCGTTTGTTCATTAACCCAGGAAAAAGCGTAGCTGACCTGATGGCTTATCGGGTCAATAACCTCGTTACACACCCATTTGCCAGCCTCATTGAACCAGATACCAAACTGGGCAAGAAGCTCCCGGGTACTGTCGCGGACATAATTCAACCCATTTTCAGCCAGACCCGCCACCTCCTGCCCAAGGACAACCCAGTCTTCATAGCTGGGTAAAAACGACCAGCGGGAAGTGCTGAGCAGCGGTGGATTTTTTGTCAGGGGTTGCGGAATGGTCCCCGGTACACCCTCTACGGGAGTGGTGGGTAAAGCTTCATCATCAGGAGACGAACCCGGTGGCAACGGGGCCAGTGGGATGGGGTTTTTATAGTGTTGGGAGCCGGGTTGATAATGTTTTCGCCACGCTTCATCGTACTGCTTTTGCTCCTCAGTGCGATTATCCATGACACGCATCACCCCAAAGCGTTTTTCTGTCGCAATCTGGATATAATCTTTTTCTTGATCGTCAGAGAGATCATCTCCCGGAAATTTCACCTCAATCAACATCTTTAGATTATCAGGGTGCACAGAACCATCGAAGTAGGTGGCATTTCTGCCCGGCCAGCGAAGAGCCTCATCTTTAACCAGAATAATATCGGGCCGACGGATACTAACAACACCAAATTTCTCCGCGTCTTCAGCAGAAGGTCGGGCAAACGGATTACTGGACTGCGGCAAATTACCACCATAACGCTGTTTAGAGTCTTGGCTAGTCGCCAGCATGGGTAAGGGGACATCTTGCTCTCCTCTGATAGCAAACACCACTTCCGCTTTATAGGGCCACAGGAAGTCATGTTTAAGTTCCTCAACCTTAATCAACCCACTCATAATGACTTGATTAAGAAAGCGAATAGCCCCCAGTTTGGTGATAATCATTGCCGGCAGGCGCAGGGCATATTCGGCTTTTCTCGCCAGATAACAGGGATCTTCATCAGCAGGAAAGACACCTATTTCCATCGTACAGGTGATTGATGTGACAGCCGGGCACATCTTGCCGTTGTTGGATATTGCCATACTTATTCCTCCGTAAATTCCATAACATGCTCTACCGGTGTGTTATCACTGGCCTGATATAAGGTTTGCTTCGGTTTAGGTGGGTTTTCTGGTGAACTCAGTTGCAGATTTTCTTCTGCCGCACTCTGTACGGTCATCGTTCTGCCCAACGCGTCAGTTTTACCCGGGATGACCTGACCATCGCCAGTGGTAATGGTGTAGGGGACATCCACCAACGGCTTATCGCTTTGCTCGCTGAGCAGGGTATAGCGGGCGGAGTAGTCAAACAGCGCATCGGCGGATTTTCTTCCGGTAACATGGTCAGTCATGGTGATGCTGACCCCTTCGATACGGATATTGCCCATTGGGTCAATGACTATCTGCCCGCCTGCGTTCCCAATGGTGATTTGTCCGCTTTCAGAGTGCACCGTGATATGTTTACCCACAGTGATTTGCTGGTTATCGGTGATGTTCAGTTGATGACTTTTACCAATAGAAAGGGCTTGCTGACCTTTAACGGTCACCGTTTGATTTTGACCGACTTCAAGCGTCTGAAAGCCCTGCACGGCTTCATCATCATCGTTTTTAATTATCGCCGTGCGGTTATGCGCCACTTCTGTTTTCTGGTCATTACCTATCTGCGTGGTGTTATCCCAGAGAATCTGCATGTTCATATCCCGTTGAGCATGAATAAACACTTCCTCGCTTCCTTTGTCATCCTCAAAGCGCAGTTCATTAAATCCCTGTCCCCGGTGAGTCCGGGTTTTAAAGGTGGTACGGGTTTTCTCCCGCGGTAAATCAAGCGGCGGCCGGTTGAGGCCATTGTAGGTACACCCCGTCACAATCGGG
>NZ_JAJAFY010000103.1:0-3089 GCF_025384885.1 Photorhabdus kleinii | reverse complement strand
TCGGTAGTCCCATCCGGCAAGGTCACGGTTTGGTTCGTCAGCCAGATAATATCTGAAGTCAGCAGCGCCATCTGCGCCGGACTCAAGGCGACACCCGGCGTTAACTGTTGCTGTTGGCCAAAGGCAATTCCGGCATCCATCAGCGCTTTAAACTGCGCTTCGTCGTTATTGTAGCCCGGCAGATAGCGTCGGCCGGTCAGTTGGGTGATTTGGTCGCGCACTAGCCTCTGTTCGTAGAATCCATCGCCCAGGCGTTTGTGGACCAGCGCCGGGTCGTGCGTTAACTGTTGCCGCATGTAATCCGAGCCCAGCCACTGTTTATACTGGGTGAATTTCGGGTCGGTCTCGACCAGATAGTGGCTGTCGCTGCCCGGTTGCACGGTATACAGGCTGTTATCCGGCAGGCGGGTGTTGGGGGTCACTACACGTATCACCGGGTCGATTGTTTGCCCTTTCACCGTTTCCGGGGGCAAACTCAGTTCAAACGGCTGTCCGGGGGGCAAGACCAGAGGCCGGTCGTTTATCCCGGTTACCGGTTTGACCGCCGTGGGAGCCGCGTGTATCTGACCGGTCTGTCGGTCTGTAATCGTGATATCGGTGCCCTGTGGACGGGTATGCTCCTGCCAGGCCAGCGTTTTCAGGTCAATCGTTTCTATCACCGGGGCAGGGTGATAACCACTGCGGCTTTTCCCCTGCGAGGTTTTAGTGCCGCGGAATCTGGGCTTAAGTCGTTTCTTTTTCGCATACCAACGAGTCTGGCTGCCGGCATCCGTGGTGATGCGCTCCCCCTGAGTCGCTATATTGTGCAGTTCGCCGATTTCCCCGTCCAGCGTGCCGCCCGCCACGATTTGGCTGTCGTGATTGGTGACTTTCGCACTGTTGAGCGTGATATTGCCGCCCGCCAGAATTTTACCGGGGTCACTCTGTTTGACCTGCGTTTCCTTCACGGTGCGGGTGTACTGATATTCGTAAAAGTCATTACTGCGACTGCCATCCGGCATGATGGCATCGTGCACGCCATATTTATTGTGGCGGGAAGTGTCCACTTGCGACCAGTCATAGCGGGTGGTCTGGCCGCTCAATACCGCATCGTGATGTGGCGATTTTTCCGTTTCGACGACCTGCGTCACCAGACCGGCGTTGGTGTTGTTAATCCGGTCGGCCTGAATGTTCAGGTTGTTCCCGGCTTCAATCGTTGCCGCGTGGTTATTGAGCTCACGCGCTTGACCCGTCGCTGTCAGGTTGTTGTCCAACTGGCCGCCAATGTGCATATCGCCCACGCTGTAAATCTGGGCATGATGACTGTTGTTCAGTGTCCCGGTACCGATATCCAGCCGGTCACGCGCGGCAATGACAGCAGCTTTGCCGTCCTGTGCGCTGTTATTCAGCGTCCCCGTCTGGAGGGCGAGTTGGTCACCGTAAATGCGCCCGGTGCCGGTATTGTTCAGGGTGTTGGCCGTGAGATGGGTCAGGCCGCCGTCAATCAATCCGGTATTGTTCAGCGTATCGTGGACCTTGATTTGCGTTTGCCCGGCGCTGATTTCACCGGCGGCGCTGTTGGTAAGATTTTGCGCATCAAGATGCAGCGCCTGACCGGCTTTTATCTGGCGGTCATTGAGGAGATTGCCGGTGGTTTTCAGGGTCAGATTGCCATTGGCCGCCGTGTTGCCGGTATGGTGAAAATCCCCGGTTAAGGTAACCTCCATATCGCCCTGCGATAACAGTTGGCCGTCACCGCTGAGGGCCTCGGCGTTAATATCGAACTGCTTTCCGGCAATTAAGGTGCCCTGTGGGTTGTTAATTCGCAGATGCGGTTGCTGAGCCTCGCGGTTGATAGTGAGCTGTTTGCCTGCGGAGACCAGCCCCTGAGTATTATTCAAGGTCTGGCTGATGTTCGCTTGCAGGCGGTCGGCCGCCCGTAAAGCGCCCTGGCGGTTGTCCACCTGTTGGGCGTTGACCGTCAGGTTTTGCGCTTCCAGTCCTTTATCCGTCTGCGCCGTGTCGCGGTTAATCAGGTGAGCGGCGCTCAAGGTCAATTGCTGACCGCCACGGATAAGGCCGCCGGTGTTATCGGTTTGGGTTTTGACATTGAGTGTGGTGTCGCCCACGGCTTGCACCTGCCCGTGTCGATTATCGAGCCGCTGGGTTTTCAGGTTGAATGTACCGGCCGACAACAATTTGCCGTCCCGGTTATCGGTTTGCGCCTGTCGGGTGTCGATAACCAACTGTCCGCCTTGCAGATGGCCGTGGCGATTGTCCAGCGGGCCGCTGGTGACGGTGGTTTTGCCCTCGCCGAGAATCTGGCCCTGTTGGTTATCCAGTAACTGTCCGTCGGTGTCCAGAGTCAGAACATCTGCGGATTGTAAGGTCCCGTTGCGGTTAGTGAGTTGCTGACTGTGAATGTCCAGCCCGCCATTCCCAGCTATCTGGCCCTGAGTATTATTGAGCACGCTGCTGGTTAGCGCCGTTTTGCCGTCCGCCGCGATTATGCCGCCGGTGTTATCGATGTCGCCGGTACGCAGGGTTAACTGCCCGCCGCTTAACAACCGGCCTGCTTTTTGGTCGGCATTGCGGGTATTGGTGAATCCGTGGCCGTGGGTATCAACGGACATCTCCCGGCCGGATTGTAACCGCCCCGCCGTGTTATCCAGCTCACCACTGTTGACTGTCAGAGTGTCCTCGGCTATCACCTGTCCCGCGGTATTGATGAAGGACTGGCCGGAGGTCTGGCTGTTGATATGCTGCGCCAGCAACACCCCCTGCGTGTTATCCAGGGTCTGGCTGGTTGTAGTCAGTCGGGTTTTGGCTTCAAGATGACCGTGGGCATTCTGAATGGCTTTGCCAATGGTCAAGGTGGCGCTGTCCCCGGCCGCCACGATGCTCCCCCGGCGATTATCCAGTTGGGCCGCGCTGAGCCGGAGCGCGTTACCCGCTTCCAGCCGGCCCGCCTGATTGTCCAGCGTGTCTTTGACCGTCAGTGTCAGCGAGCCCTTGTCGGCGGCTACGAGGTTGCCGTGACGATTATCGACGGTCGTTGCCTTAAGGTTCAGGTTACCGTTACCGGCAATGGCGCCGTTCTGATTATTCAG
>NZ_JAJAFY010000102.1:0-4612 GCF_025384885.1 Photorhabdus kleinii | reverse complement strand
CTCTGGCGGGGTCGGTTGGTGTTGAAATTATTGCTACTGCTGAATGTCTTGCCAACTTAACAGCCCCTTGGAGTGACAGCTACTATGATATGGATGCGGGGCAGTTTATTATTGAGGAATACAACCCACAGGATATTTTCCATATTGACTGTATAGTTTTATCTGGCCGCATTAACTTCATTTCGGTAAGCGAATATCAAAGCAAACCTATTGATTTTCTACAAGGACAGCCACTAGGAAGCTTCTCGGTAGAAGAAAGTTACATAGAGAAATATTGGTGCCCTTTTACAGAGAGAGTGCTTTCAGCATTTGTTGCTCCAGATGGAGTTTATCACATTGAGGCCTTTGGCAATTCAGGTAATGTCCCTGAATTGCTTGAAATAGCATATAGGCCCGGGGGAGCGGGGATAGTTGACATTATTCAGAAAGTTTATGGATTGGATCTTCGTCTGATTCATTTAGCTGCTCAACTTGGGATTATTAACGGGATAAATTACCAATCAAGAGCAGATGCGTTTGTATACCTTATTTTCCCTAAAGAACACACAGCTGTAGAGACTAAATTTGTGACTCGCCTTATTTTGCCTAACTTGGAAATTTTACCGACTCTGATTAAATATATGATCCCCTCAGTGGGCGATGTTGCCACAGGAGAATTCTATTGCCACAAAGATTGCCTAGGTATGTTCATTTTTAGTGGGGATCGGGAAATGGTCTATCAAGATTTTCAATGTGTGATTAATAATTACACAGTACAAACAGGATTTAAATGACAAACAGGATTTAAATGAATGAATAGCCTTCTTATCGAAGTTAATAACGTTTCGAAAATATATCGGTCAAAAGAAAGTGGCTATGGTGTAAAGGAGAAATTAATTGGGATTTTTAAACCAACTTTTAGTGATTATCAAGCATTAAGCGACATTAGCTTTACCCTATTAGCGGGGAAATCGTTGGCTATACTTGGTCCAAATGGTGCTGGTAAATCAAGCTTGATAAAAATTCTTGCCGGAGTGCAGGCTCCTGATCAAGGAAAAGTTAGCGTATTGGGAGTGGATCCTTATAAAGTAAAAGGAAAATTATTTAGGCAACTGGGTGTTGTCTTTGGTCATAAGAATTGTTTGTGGTGGGATTTACCATTAATAAATAGCTTAGATATGGTTAGTAAAATTTACCGTATTGAAAGTTCTTCATTCAAAAAAGAACAAGCCAAGATTTTTGAGTTGCTAAACATCCACCATATCATTAATAAGCCTGTTCGTCTTTTAAGTTTGGGGGAAAGAGTTAAGGGTGAGTTGGCTTTTAATCTGCTTTTTAAACCTCGTGTTCTCTTTCTTGATGAACCAACCATTGGGTTAGATATCAATGCTAAACATGAGATCCGCGAATTGTTGAGCACACTCAAAAGTGAAGATAATATAGGCTTTATTATCACTAGCCATGATATGGGAGATATTGAGGGATATGTGGATAACATCTCCTTGTTACACCGAGGAAAACAAAAATTTTACGGGGATCTTGCTTCACTTAAAACAATTTCTACTCCATTAATAAAAGTGAATATTAACTGTGATAGTAAAACACAGGCTAAAGCTCTGATTGAAAAAGTAACATCACTCTCTATAAGATCAGGAGTTTTAATTGAGCACATCCGATTCAATGAAGAAGCAGAAAATGTTGAGATCTCAGTTTCGCAAGATCAATATACCATATTTATTAAAGCATTAGTTGTAGATGTTCAGTGTGCTTTTTCGGTTTCAACCCCATCATTGGAGGAGATACTACGTGCACGATTTAAAGAATTTTCATAATTATCTTTTGGCGATGATCCCATTTTCTAAGAATGGTATGCTAACTATAATCAATGACAGATCGATGTTTTTTACTGATTTTGTAATGGGAACCTTGTCGCCATTTATTATTCAATATCTTTTATGGAGTAATATTTTTTCGCAACAATCTGAAAGTATTAATGGGTTTACTTTAAACGATATGATGTATTACTACGGTTTTGCGCTAGTTATTTCAAGGCTTAATAATGGATATGATTTAATCCAAACTTTTTCACGACATGTACAAAATGGTGAGCTTGAAGTATATATAACAAAACCTTATGGCTATATTTCACAAAGATTATTTACATTTTTCGGTGAAAGTATTTTATATCTTCTTCCATTGTTTATTGTTTTCTTAATTAAATTTATAACCGATTACCCGGTTGAAAAAGGCCTGTCCGTATTTATTATATCTGTGTTGATGATCATATCAATTATTGTTCTTTCTCAATTGCTATGTTTTTTTCTTTCATTCAGTATTGCAATTATGAGTTTTTGGGTTATTGAATATAATATTCTGCTTTCATTTATCATTCTTAGCTCATCATTGTTTGGCGGAGTTCTTTTACCCCCCTCATTTTGGCCTGATTGGATACTACCACTTATGAAATATAATCCATTTCGCTTTATTATATCTGCCCCAGCAGAGTTTTTTGTGAAAATGAATTCTTCCCTTTTCAAAGAGGTAATCATTGGTGGAGTATGCTACCTTTTATTTTTTTATGCGTTTATTCATTCAATGTGGAAAAAAGGTATAAAGAATTATAACGGAGCAGGAGGATAATATGAAAACTATTTCTCTTTTTATTAAAATGAATATCAAGCGGCAACTTGCCTATAAAAAAAACCTTTTTGGGGAATTTATACTTTCATCATCATATTACTTAATCCAATTCATATTTATTGATCAAATTTCCTCTCTATCTGAAGGTATTGGAGGCTATAAAAACGAAGATTTTCATCTCATATTCTTGGTTTTTATCCTACTTGGAGTTGCGATAAGTATATTTACTCATTCTATTGAGGAGTTTTTCAACAAGGTAGCCAGTGGAAGAATAGAGCCTTATTTAGTTAAACCTATATCTATCTGGGTATTGATATTGTTTGGTTGGTCAAAACCCTTAAATATAATTATGTTTGTTTTCTTGGCATTTTTTGCATTATCTTTCTCTTCCTTACCTATGGTAACAAAAGATGCCATTCAGTGGGCAGAGTTCATTGTCTCTATTATATGTATGTTCATCATTAACTTATCCTTTTTCATTATTTTTAATTTTTTTACATTCATAAATCATAGGAAAATGCCAGTGGATTATTTTCATGAGATGATATATGAACTTTCCATTGTTCCTGTCAATTTTTTTCCTCATGGTTTAGTTAAATACTTCCTTTTTGCATTGCCGATGGCATTCTCTGCTTCATTGCCTGTGTCATTTTTCTTGGGAAGGAACGACTGGAATATAGGTTATTTAATTATTAGTACAGTTTTTTTTATGTTGGGAACTTTGTTTTTTTATCGATGGGGAATTAGAAAGTTCAATGGATTAGGAGGGTAACATGAACACTTATTTGATTTCTAAAATCAAGGAAGAAAATAGTCGAAAGAGCTTTTTTAAGGCTTTATTGGTTTTTTTTAATAATATTATTTTTCCATGGATTTTAGTTTTTATATTTAGTCGGTTAGTTTCCATTAGCATTTGGTTATTTATTGTTTTTCCTTTACTATCTTTTTTTATCGGCACTAGGTTCAGAGCAGTGAATAACATGTCGCATGAGTGCTTTCATTATTCATTTTGTCGTTCAAAAAAGGTAAATAACATTTTTGGTGAGTTATTTTCCATAATTGAGTTTTCAAAATTTAAATCAATAAGGAAGGAACATCTTAGTCACCATAAATTTTTAGGTGATATGGATAAAGATCTTGATTTTATTGGCATAAGAAATTATGGATTACATAAAAAACTTTGCCGCAAGAGATTAATTAACCAGAGGTTTGCTTAAGAAAGGAACTAAGAGCCTGAGGCACGATCAAAGTTTTTGTATAGAAAACAAAATCGTGGAGATCCTCAGGCATGTTTAATTTAGAAGAACTTTACTGCTGCGTCGATGACTTTTGCCAAAAATTTATTCCTCTCTGGCATCAACAGTTAATTGAAAATGGTTTGTTCAAACGTCGCCGCGAAGCTTCCCTTTCTCTCAGTGAAGTGATGACGCTCCTCATTTTATTCCACATGAGCCGTTATCGTGATTTTAAAACGTTTTATATTCAGCATATTAAACACTATCTTCAGGCCGATTTTCCCCGGTTGGTCAGCTACACCCGGATGTTAACCTTAAAGCAAAGGGAGCTCATTCCTCTCTGTGCTTTTCTTTCGTCACGCAAGGCTGAAACCCAGAGGAGCGCTTTTATTGATTCAACTAAAATTGCCGTTTGTCACAACCTCCGTATTCTCCGTCATCGCGTATTTCAGGGCGTCGCACAGCGAGGGAAAACCCGTACCGGCTGGTTTTATGGCTTTAAACTTCATCTGGTTATTAATGATTGTGGTGAACTTTTGGCGGTTAAGTTGACCTCAGGAAATAAAGATGATCGTCATCCCGTCAAAGCGCGGGTACAAAGGTTAACAGGGTGTTTGTGGCGATAAAGGGTATTTGTCACAGGCCTTGTGCGATGAACTGGAAGCAGAAGGAATAACGTTAATCACTCATGTCCGTAGTAACATGAAGGCAAAAGCGTTATCTCTCTGGGATAAGCTGATGTTAAGAAGGCGATTTTT
>NZ_JAJAFY010000101.1:0-4634 GCF_025384885.1 Photorhabdus kleinii | reverse complement strand
TCGAAATTCTGTTGTGGGTTGCTGAGTCGGTCTGGGTCCACAATTTGAATTGTCGTAGCATAACGCCCCTTGCCGGACCCTAACCTGTCTGTTCGATATTGCAGCACCGCAAGCGCATCACCATCTAACAGCTTATGCCGGAAACCCAAACGCAACATCTGTGAAACAGTTTGCTTTCTCTCAACGTCACAATAGCGACCGGGATCGTTAGCCCATGAACGCCAGTGTGCTTCAACTACTTTCCCATACTCATCAGCCCAGGTTGCATCAAACGCTTTATTCCCTGTCATTAGCGCCAGCATCCGGTAATCAGGTTTGATAATGGGACGGAAATTAGCCCCGATAGCATTGTCAAGAACTCGGGTGATCGCACCGCTGGCCCAGCCATCATTCCTTGCCAAATCACGGACACGCGACACAATGCGGTCGCGATAGATATTGATTTCGTTGTCTGGCGACCACAGCGCCGGCTGCCAGTTCGCCAGCTGATCACTGAATGTGTCGGCGGCGTCATACGGAACACGACTACCACCAACCAGCATAGACAGCTTCGGACGTGATGGCGGCAACGGCTGCCCGTTTGGGCCTAAAATTCGTATTTCACTCATATCAGTACCTGAGCCTTATCGGGCGCCGTGGCCGTGAGACAATGCCCAGTTGGGCTTGTAAGAGTTGGATCAGCGCCAGTAAATCCGCCAGCGAGCTTTGTTGATACGAAACTGAACGCGTGCCGTCTCCCTGCGTGTAAGAAAAAGACACGCCCCGGCTTCCCGTCGCCAGATCGATATAAGCCTGTTGAGCTTTCGCTAGCGCATCTTGCAGTTGCTCACGCGTCATCGCACCCGCTAACAAACTCGTGTTTCTGTTAAACATAAATATCCTTGAGATAGCTGAGGGTTAAGAGGGCAAAAGTTGAGACATACGCTTACGCTTCGGCTTTTCCGGTTCCTGAATAATGACGCCGGGATATTGCAAGCTTGGCTTTTCTTCCGGTTCTGCGGGCGGGGGCAATAATCTGCCCGGATTTTCTGTGATGCTTGTGGCTAGTGCATTCAATTTTAGTCCCATATGCAGCAAGCCACACAGCGCAGCATAACCATAAACCCGACAGTCCAGCGCTTCATTAGCACGGCCCGGTAATTGCTCCCACACTCGGAAACGCTGCCCGCCTGATTCTTTGAGCACTGAACGTTCCGCTAACAATTGACTGAAATAATTCAGATCCCTGTCTGCCGGAAAGTGCATATAGCTTGCCGCTGCCTCACCGGGTCGCGGTGGATTGATATGTAATCTCCCCCGGACCGTATCCTTAGCCGCATTAACACCGAGAATGATAGGCTTGAAACTTGACTTAGTACGGGATGTCGGTTTTTTGGTCGGCCAAACGGGGGAGCGTTTACCGCCGCGAGCCGATTCCCCTTTTATCGCCCATATTCTTCTGCCTATTCTGGCCTTAGAGAACTCGTAGACTTGTTGGGTGTGGTGTCCGCCAGAGTCCATGCATGCCGCCATGATAGTAAAACCGCGTCCATCAGCACGGCGCCAGATTTGTTTTAGATAGTGATCTAAGCGTTTCCACGGCTCATCAGTTTCTAAATCGCCCTCGATCACGTCATAAGCAATAGACCAGCTTTCTTCATTCCGGCCCCAGCCAATGACTTCTATTTCAAAGCGATCATCTTGGGTATCAATACCCGCCGTCAGAACCGCAACGCCGTCCGGTACCTCAGCAGCAAAGACTTCACAGCGCTCAAGGAGTTTTCTTTCACTCAATGCTTTCTCGCCCCGATCTTCATAGGGTTCACCCAGAACCAGGTTGATAAATGTCTGACGCATCAGCGGGTCATTTTTCACCCGCAACCATTCAGCAACCAGATATTTCCATGCGGCATTGGGAAACAGACTGTAACCCGCCCAGATATGAAATCCGGCATGACCTTTAAATGGTTTGGTTGCCCGCCATTCCCCGCGTTTTACCAGGCCGGCTTTTTCGTTATGATGGATCACGCATCCGTTATGACGACAAACGTAATAAGCGGTATCCGGTATCCCTTCTCCGTGTTCGTCTTTGTCCCATTTGATACCGTAAGGAGTATCTGGGCCGCCCCATTCAAGAACCTGATATTCATTACAGTGAGGGCATGGGACGTAGTAATAACGCTGGTCACTATCGCCAAATGACTTTTCAATACGGCTGGCGCCTTTTACAGTCGGGGTTGAACCCAATACGATTTTGCGGTTCCAAAATGTTTCTGAACGTTTTGTACCTAGTGCGATTTGGTCACCCTCGACACCGGCACCACCTGATGGGTAGCCATCCACTTCATCAAACAAGATGATCCTGCATGTGATACGACGAAACCCGCCCGGACTGTTCGCCCCGACTAATGTCAGATTCGAGCCATTCAAGAACGTCTTTTTCAGGATAGTCTGGTTGCTATTTTTGGCTTTGGGGTCACCAGATATCTCTGCTAACACCGGAGTATCACGCAGCATCGGCGCAATTTCGGTTTTACTGTAGTCCTCCGCATCTTCTACGCGGGGCTGAACAACGAGTATCGGAGAAGGGTCATGCGCCAGATAATAACCGACAACGTGATCCAGTATTTTTGTATACCCGACACGCGCCGATTTCATCACTGAAACATAAGTAACAGTCGGGTCTGTAATGGCATCCATCATGCCGTCTTGATAGGCGAACGAACGAAATCGCCCGGTCTGTGCGCTGGTTTCTTTGGACAGTACGGCGTATTTGTTAGCCCACACACTTAGTGATAGTGGTTCGGGAGGGCGGATATCAGGACGACGTTTATATAAATCTTGCGTGAAGTTCTGCCAGGCGGAGGTATTAGCTTTCTCCTCTATTGTTATCATCAAGGCTTAATTCCTCCATCGCCTCGTAAACCACCTCCTGTAACGCTTGAACAAACTCCGTATCATTAGTGGTTGAAGCCAATACACGTAAACGCGGGCCATGTTCGGGAGCGATAGCGATTAAGCGAGTGCGCATTCTTGAATACTCCCGCCCCACTGCTTCAATCATGTCTTTATACGGTAGCACCTGGCCGGATTTGATTTCGTACTCTAATTGAGTAAGCAATGCGAGAAAGTTTTCTTTTAACGTCCGGGCTTCATCGAATGTCATCGTTGCGCCCTTTTCGGCGATCATGCGTTCGACAATTTTTGTCGGTGATTCTGCATCAGACCTGTTACCTTGAGAGTTGTTACCTGACTTGTTACCCTGTTTGTTACCTGCGGTTTTTTATCGGGCCGGGTAACAGATTTTCTGTAACGTTCAACATTCGCGTTTGATGCTTCAACATTGATATCGTCACCGTCCAGAACCAGCCAGCCGCGAGCTTTCCACTGGGTCACAGTCTTACGGCTGACACCGTGCAATTTGGCAAATTCTGACTGATTCATTTGTTAATGTTACCTAAATTTCAAAGATTTATAACTAGTGAAACATCGGGGCGCACAATGTCCCATGATTTAAGTGTCTCTGGGAAGGACCCAAAAAATTACACAGCGTTACCATCTCTGTTACCTCGCGTTACCTGACCTCTTTTGCCTCCTTCACTTTCGTCGATAGAAGGCGCTGCATCATCAGCATTTGCTATTCCAGCTTTCACAAGTGCAGACAGTAGTTCTTGTCTACTCATCGATTTCAGACGAGCAATGGCCTCTTGTACTTGTTGCATTTGGTTATTCATAAATTAGCCTCACTAGGATCGCGATCCTAGTTATTATTTAGCTGTTCTGATTGCCTCGCTCAGTGCCTGACTGATAGCCTGTGGCATTAATGCATCAGCCATCTTTCTTGCGCGTTCCTGATAACCCAAGATAGGCGCAACAGGCAGAGCATCACCGAACCGGATTAATAGTTTCGGCGGTCTTTGCTTTTTCCTCTCTCTGCGAGTGCCATTTGGAGAGCGCTTTAACCGCTTTTTGCTCTTCTTACCCTTTCTGCCTTTCTTACGTTGCCATACGCCATTGACACTATTATGTTCGCTGGTTGTGACTTCTCCGATAAATACATCGGGCTTGGCTTTTAACTGCTGGAGTTTGTTGCGGGGTAAATTGCCATATTTGTTTAATTTAATGTTCTTTGGATTTAATAACGCACTGCTATTAAGCTTGTGGACCCCACCAACTTCAAAGGGTGTGAGATAACTTGCTGCAATATCACGCACGAACACTTTAGCAGTGAGATTATTCTTACGAGCACCAACCGAGCCAACAGATTTAACAGTAAAGGGAGTCGGGTTATCTAACTTACGCTCTATCGCCTTCTTTTCAGCTTGTTCGATCTGCCGGGCAACTTTTGTTAATGCCTGAGCAGTGGCAAACGGGACTTGCTTCTTTATTTGAGTCAGCTTATTAGACAGTTCTTTTAATCCTGCCATCTTATTGACCTTAAGTTACATAGATAACTGCAACTCTGCACCAATTAATCCGATGGCGAGAATAGCCTCCTCTGGGTAATCAACCAGCATCTTACGTATTACCTTTTCACATGTACTGACATTTTCTTGTTGTTGCTCTGACAATGAGGCAATTAACCCTCTAAACATCAGTATTGTTTGTTCATCTTGTGTCATCGTGTTATCTCACCAAATAAAAAAGGCCGCACT
>NZ_JAJAFY010000100.1:0-4938 GCF_025384885.1 Photorhabdus kleinii | reverse complement strand
CGCTTTGCGCCCGGCTCGGCAATTGTGACACCCAACATTATCCGCGCTGAGTTAATCGCCCAGTATAAGGCACTGGAATACAACGGTTATGTTCAGGATTCAAAAAGCTTTGCAGATGGGCTGATTGTTGAAGTCAATGCGCAGAATCCGAACCGGGTAGATGTGTTATGGACGGGGACACTCATCAATCAGTTGCGTGTCTTTGCACTGCTCAATCAGTTCCGCTTACAACCGGCCGCATAAGAGGTAAACATGGGTAATACATCAAACAGACTCGCGGGTACCGCTTATGTCACCGTTGACGGCATTCGAATAATGGTCGCAGGGGATTTCACCTGGAGTCCCTCAACAGTCACCCGTGAAACCTTAACGGGCATGGACTACGTACACGGCTACAAAGAGAAACCGCAAGCGGGCTTTATCTCGTGCAAGGTTCGTGACAGTGGCGGGACCACGGTAGCGGATTTCAATGACCAGACTAACGTCACAATCGTTGCTGAAATTGCGAACGGTAAAACGATCATCGGTGAAGGCATGTGGACCGTCAACACACAAGAAGTTAACAGCGAAGATGCGACTTTTGAGGTGCGCTGGGAAGGCACCTCGGTAACAGAAAATTAATTTGGAGAATCAGTATGTTAGAAAAAACCAAAACTATCGTTTTAAGCACCCCGATTGAGAGTAACGACGGCAAAGTCCGCTACGAGCAGATCGACCTGAAAGAACCGGTATTGATTCAGGTTGAGCAGTTTTATGAAGCACAGAACAAATCAAATCATTCAATTGCCGCTATGCGTCTGTTGATTTCATTGGTTTCAGAAATCCCCGAGCCAGTACTGAAAAAAATGTCTATTAGTGACTTCTTGCAATGTCAGGAGTTTATTTTAGGTTTTTTGGACTCGAAGCGCTCAATAGCTGGCAGCAATTAGCCGCTGACGTCACATTTTATTATAAGTGGGGGCCGCGTGATACGTGGCTTCTGACAAGATCACGTCTTGAATGGTGGGCTGAACAAGCCAATCGGATGAATAAGGAGCGGTCCAATGGCTAATGCTTTTGATTTTGAATTAAATGCTGATGAGAATGTCACGAAAGTTATCGATGAAATCAATGAAAAGCTGAATGGTCTCAATCCCAACCTGGCAAAAACCAGAGAGGGGCTGAAATTTGGTGGTTCTGAGTCGACGGATGGCGTAAATGTACTTGGAACAAAGCTACGCGATATGTCACGTTACGCCAAGGATAATGTTCAGCATATCGGTGACATGGTTCCACCGCTTAAGAACTTTGGTGAGCTTGCGGCCAAATACGGCGGGATAGGGGCTAAATTAGGTGGCGTGGGGCTTATGGCATATGGCGCAACAAAAGCCTTCAACGCAATGAAAGAGGCGGGAAAAAATGCCTATAACATAGATGTAGGTGCTAAAAACTCTGCAATGAGTACCGAGAATTTCACTAGATTGGCTGGCACTATGCGGATACTGGGTGCAAGTGCGGATGATGCTTTTCACTCTGTAGAGGGGTTATATAAAGCTTTCAACGAACCATTACAGGTTAGAAATGCAAATCAATTAGCTCAATTGAATGGTATGGGGGTACATATCTATGAAAATAAAGATGGCACAGCAGATGTGTATAAAACCATTCAAGAATTGGCTAAAGAGTTTCCTAAATATTCCTCAGATAAGCAAAAGACAATTGCGGATTTTCTTGGGCTTGATGAACATACGTTGGCCCTATTGAGGGATGGCGCCAAACTTAAAGAGCTATTAGCTAAATCTGATGAGTTCGGCTTGACAGTTCCAGACAGTCTGAACCAGCAATTAACTAAAGTTAATTCCCAGTTGAATGAAATATCAGCAAAATGGGAGGGTAATACGGAAAAATGGAAAAATCAGTTTTGGCTTTCAGATCCAGGGCAAACAGTACTTACAGTTTTGGATAAAACAGTGACAGATGGGGTTACATCTGGCTTTTCATTATTTAATTTTAATGCTGGAGGTAAACAAAGGGAGCTTTTGGAAAAAGCGCAAAAAGATGAAAAATTCAAAGACACTCTAACATGGAAGGAATCATTAGATTTAAAGCTTACATATGCATCCGAAGACCTTATTAAAAAATTAAATGCGTACTATTTCCCAAATTACAAAGAAAAATCTATTGGCGACAAAGTACCTGATCCATCTAGGGTTGCTGAACCGCCGAAAATAGAACCTCCTAAGTATCCCGATCCTTACGGAAAACCAGTGAAAGACTCATTCGGTTTGAGAATTAAAAATCCGGGAAATGTACGCGACGCACCTAATGGGATAGGGTATGTGCAAGGGAAAAGTGGAACATTTGTTAAGTTTGGTAATGATCACGATGGCCTCTCTGCATTAGCTCGTCAGTTAATGCTGAACGGCGACAGGGGAAAGAATACCGTTAATAGCACAATCAGCACCCATGCGCCGCCAGGAGGCATAGATAGAAATAATACTCAGGCATATATTAACTTTGTTTCAAAAGAGACGGGCTTTCTTCCTAATCAACAGTTAGATATGCATGACCCTAAAGTACTTGAAAATCTGATGGTGGCGATGATCAAACAAGAAAATCACGGCCAACAACCGTTTAGCCAAAAACAGATCACGGACGCAATAACTGCTGCTATCTTTGACCCGAAATGGCAGGGTTTGCGTGACAGATATTATCTAGGCCATCAGCGCATGATGAATCAATCCGCACCGCTTGAATCTGATAAAAGTCCCCCTTCTATCTTTGCAAATCAAGCAAATAATAGCGAGCTTGCTCAGAACATAGCTGATGCCATCCAGTCAACGATTGGTGAAAACAAACTCCAGGTAGAAATCACGATTGTCAGCAATAAGACTGGGGAACGGCAGCAATTTAATGCAAAAACTGGGGGTAGAGTAACAACATCTATGCAGTATCCTTGAAAACATTTTATTTCCCATTCTTCAATGTAATTATTATCATATTTTGAATAGGGTTATGAATGGGTGACATACGGACGTGGATAACTGAATAGGTAATGTATAAATATGACTGAGATTTGGATTGTCCTTATAGTATTCATAGTCTCGCTAATGATTGTGCGCTCTTCAAAGTCAACATGGTACAGATCGATAGCTACCGTAATAGCTTCGTTGATTGGTGGGGTTGGAATTTTAGCGTTGGTTGTTTTCGTGTTTTTTAGTTCCAGTTCTGATTGTAATTCTAATACTGGTGGTTTTTACGAGAATAATGGCGTGCTTTGTCATGACAAAGAAAAAATTTCAACGTTAACAGGTAAAAGCGATGGAAAAATTACACCTATCACCAAGTTTGTCATTCTAGATAAAGACAAAGCTATTGTTTACCCCCAAAGGGAAGATGCTCACATAATTTTGGCCGTAGATGGTAAATTCAAAATATATTCTTATGATATATATAAGACAGTAATCAATCTGGAAAAACGATATGGATCAGGAGCCGGCACGGGATCACAGTAAGTTCCACATATGAATGGAAAACAGCTGGAAGTACTAACCCCAAGCCAGGGATGGCTTACTGTAAATAAATTCAGTTATGTTCTTTTATTAGTCAATGGTTTAATGTATAGCTATGACTGAGGTAATGAATATGATGCAACAATACAAAAGTGAAGCGGAGCTGTTGGAAGCATTAAAAGCAATAACACCGGATATGTTTGCTGATTTTTTGAATGAGAAGCTAAAATCATCGATAACTTGTGCTATTTGTCATCAAACAGACATTGCTATCCCTCAGACTGAACCTATTATCGTGCCAGAAGAAGGTGAGGATGTAGAACAATCATTACCCTCTTTTCTTGTGCCTATTAAGATCAATCATGTTGGAATGAGACCGCAAGTAGACCCCGATAACTACCATTTCAGGATAGTATGCATAAACTGTGGGTACGAATTTTTCTTCTCAGCCCGTGTAGTCACAGAGTGGGCGAATAAAAAGCAAGGGGAAAAATAGATATGCTTATTATTAGAAAGGAGTCAAATGTAGTTTATACTAATCGGTGGAATGCGTTATCGCGAAAAAATGCTGGTTATGATGGCGGCGGTGGGGGTGATGACATGTTAGAGAGAATAAAAAAACTGGAAGATGATGTATCCGCGCTAAAAACTGATGTTGCTGTGATAAAGTCTAACTACGCAACAAAGGCTGATGTAGTAAGTTCAGCGAATAAAATAATTTTATGGGTTGTTGGGGCGGTTGTCTTCTCTCAGTTTCTCCCTGCAATACCAAAGCTCATTGAAGTATTCACAAAATAAACCCGTCCAGTACGGGTTTTTTCATATCTAGGCCGCTTAACTGCGGTTTTTTTGTGTCTAAAGTAACCACAGGTGGTGATATGCCATTGATTAAAGACGCCATTTCATCATTTTTGGGGAAAGATCAGGGATGGAAGTGGTCTGAACATCTACACCCGGCATCATTTCGGGGTGTACCCTTTGCCGTGGTTTCAGGTGAAAGCGTTTTCGGCAGACGGCAGGCTGTGCATGAATATCCTTATCGTGATACGGCGTGGATTGAAGACCTTGGGCGCAGTAGCCGAAAAATCACCTTGCGCGGCTTTATTATTCAAGACAGTAAAGTTTATTCCGCGCCGGATGTAATCACTCAACGTAATAATTTGGTTGCGGCGTGTGAGGAAGGGGTTAGGGGTACTCTGATCCACCCTACACTTGGAGAACTGACAGTCAGCGTCACTGAATCTGGCTTACGTGTAAATGAAAGTGCGGATAATGGCCGGGTGTTTGAGTTCACGCTTACAGTGATTGAATCTGGACTGAAAGTCTTTGCTGTCACAAATAGCACGGCGGCAGACAGTAAAGTGAATGCCAATTGGCTCAGAACGGCCACAACGACGGCCGCAAAATTTATCTCGATGGTGAAAGGAGAGATCCGCACTGTCACCCA
>NZ_JAJAFY010000010.1:0-102051 GCF_025384885.1 Photorhabdus kleinii | reverse complement strand
AGTAGCAGAGAGTAGGACAAACTCCGTCGGCAACGGGTTTGAACGTCGCGAGTTGTGATGGTCCGAAGGGAAAACGGCAGGAAAGCCGTTTATGAGCTGCTAAGTTTGATATTTAAGTTTTATGTCGTAACAGTGATATAAATCAAAGAGAATTCGGTGGTGCGGTAGTTCAGTTGGTTAGAATACCGGCCTGTCACGCCGGGGGTCGCGGGTTCGAGCCCCGTCCGCACCGCCACCTTAATTTAGGGGCGTAGTTCAATTGGTAGAGCACCGGTCTCCAAAACCGGGTGTTGGGAGTTCGAGTCTCTCCGCCCCTGCCAGTTATAAGTTAAGTGGCAACTAGGGTAGTTTATAATATTGGTGATCCATATATGCTACTTGAATTAGATTATTGATAAGGCGCTGACTTTTTGGTCGGCGCCTTTTTTCTAATGGAACTTTGTAAGAAAAACGGATTTGCCGTTACACTAAAAATCCTCTTATGCGAACCTTTTCTCCAGAAATGATCTCACTTGGAAAATTTGTTCCCAAATATTGTCTGGTTCGGTTACACATTTTTCAGTTCTCAATGTTATTCGATCTTATAGCAATAAAACCTTTCTTTCTAATTATCTATTGTCAAAGTGAATTCTTATAGATAACTTTTTAGACTTTTTGGCAATTTTCATACTAGTTAACCCGAATTATGTTTAAATCGTCACTGAAAAATCGTCTTCTGAGTAGAAAACTTTCAGTGATGGTTTCTTCCATTTAAGGCAGTAAGCAATCAAACCGCCTAAGACGGTCAACATAAATCCTTTTATACTTCGGTGGCGCGAATGCTCTATTACACGATCCACAACAGTGGGAATACCCAGCAGACGTTCACCACCTGATTTCTTGGGAATAGTGACACCTTTCACCGGGGGCGGATAATAGCTGCCCGATGATAAGCGGTTCCACAGTTTATATAGATTCCCTTTTAGGTTTGATTCAAAATCCGCAATGGTTCGACCGTCTACGCCCGCCGCCCCCTGATTGGCTTTGACCAATAACCCGGCACGGTGCACATCCCTTTTTTCAATGACAAACGGTTTTGCCTTAACCCCAGCATCTCCTCCTGTCTGACAGTTGGATACCGGGCAAGGCTGCTTGACGTGACCCCTTCGCTCCACATTCATTACAAATATTTCCTCACTACTACGAGTCACTCCGCCCCCGTATCACTCATCGGTACTCTCATCACTTGTCAATTTAGTGACTTGCATTTCTCCCTTGACATCGTGATGACGGGTTCCCGCAGTTCCCAGAAAGAGCCCGATACAAAGTCACGCCCACTCTACGCCGGACACCACCTGCGCAGTATTCGGAATTCACTTACAGATTTATCCCGGAAGATAGAAACGCCCCCGGTTTTAATGTCAAATCTCTTCTTTACGACGCGTCCACATGGGTTCGGTTTTACTCGTCTCTTTGTACCCTACCTGCCGAACTATTGTTCGCGCTTTAACTTCAACGCTCACGACCAGCGCTCTTTACGGCAGCCGCTTGAGGGGGGATGAAGCCAGCTTCCGACAGCAGACTTCGGTGGACCTGCCACCATCTCTTCCTAAGCTTATGCCACAATCTTACGCTTATTCCTTATGCAGCAAGTTTGTATGCCTGCGGTACACTTTCTATGATAAAATGCTTTGATAACATTATCTTATCCCATTCAGCTTGCATACACGCTTTCATGTTTCGGCGCTTTTTTGTGATGAAAGTGACACCGATTTTGGCTAAATCGTCAGCGAGCTCCTGACTGAGATACCTCTTGTCGGCGTAAAGAGTACCCGTTAATTCTGTTGTTAATTCGCGAACAGGTTCCCGATCATCCACATTATCGGCGGTAACTTTAAGCGCCAGAGTTTCGCCCTGATGGTTAACAACCAAATGTAATTTGAAACCGTAAAACCACCCCATTGAGGTTTTTCCTCGTTTTGCTATCCCCTCAAAAACCTTATGACGGGGAATACGGATGTTATGACAAACCCGCAAACTGGTGGAATCAATTAAAGCAATGCCTGTGGGTTTCCCTTTTAGTTGAGTCAGATAACTGCATAGTGGCACCAAAAAGGAAGGGGCCACACTGACAAAACGAGGATAGCTGAGCAAGGTGGGAAAATCGTTGTGGTGATATTTCCAAATATGTTCTAGATAAAAATTTTTAAAATCACGGTAATGTGACAGATGAAAAAGGATCAAAATGGTCATGATTTCACTGGGATACATGTGACCTTGTCGGCGGTGCAGGCGGTATCCGTTATCGAGGCAAAACGGCTCCCATTGCGGGATGAAAAAACGGCAAAAATCATCGACATCACAGAAAATTTCAACTAACTTATTCATAGCCTGTTCCACCTCAGAGCTGTTTTTGGTGTGCACCAAAACTTTGCTCTTGGAACAGGCTTCTCGTCAATTTCTTATCCAGAATTCGGGTTAGTTAAAGTCCTTCTGAACTAAGTGTCTAGAGGATATGTACGAATGGATCTTAGCTAATATTTTGATTGTGAAAATTTTCTTCTTAAGAAAAGCTCGGTTTGAAGGATAGGATACCTAAAACGATAAGGTGGGAACACTACGTCTGATTCAGGTTATACTATACGTAAGGATTACTTAGTAAATAGGAGCTATATGTGGGAAGATAGTAAAAGTAATCCCACCTTATGCTCGATCTGAAATTTCTTTCTCCTTTACTATTTTCATTCCTGTTTTCGTATAGTATTGCTATCCATAAATTTTGCAGAACATATATTTGCTAATTAAATGATTTACATGGATGCTTCTTAACCTCTTGTAGGAGTATGTATGATAGGTATTTTTAATAGCTGTTGAATGAATGCTTGCTGATCATTCTTTTGTAGCCATATGGCATATAATGGGCGTTCAATTAGTTCAGTATTTGGATAGGAGACCAGCTCTGGATATTCATTTTGCCAGTGTATTGGTAAGAAGGCGGCTCCTCTTACGCTATTGAGTAGTTGGCGGGCTATATGTGCTGAAGTGGTTGTGATGGTAGGTAACTGCTCACTTTTTAAAATCCGTTGTTCTTGATGATGGAAATCAGCTCCCCATTCTAGCTTGATGTAATTTTTAATTTGGTATTTCAGATTTTCTTCTGTTGTTAATAACTTTAAGCAAATATTTCCTAATAATAGGCTTTGGAACTCATCCATTTTGGGTGGTTCGGTAGTGATCAACAGATCTAACTCACGTGAATGAAGCTGTTTAACAAGGGATTGCCGTGTAGAAACCCGGGATTCCAATCTTAATTCCTGATGTTTTTTATAGAAGCCTTGTAACCAGGAAGTTAAATATGCTTCCCATAGTGATGCAGTGGCACCAATTGTTAATTCAATATGTTGAGAAGCATGCATTATCTCTTTTTTAGCCAATAGCCAGGTGCTCATCAGTGATTCTGCATAGGGAATAAGGCGCTCTCCTGCTGCTGTAAGACGGATGTTATTACGGTGGCGAGTGAAAAGATGAGTACCTAATTGATTTTCTAGTTGGCGTATGCGAAAGCTAACTGCTGATTGCGTCAGGTACAGTGATTCGGCTGCCCTCCCAAAGTGACGAGTTTTACTGACTTCCAAGAAGGTTTTCAGTAATTCAGTGTCCACATATATCTCCAATAATATTTATCGTTAAGATTTAAATTTTTTGTTTTACAGAACGCCAGGCCTATCTAATACTCCGCGCCATAATTGGCATGATAGTAACAGTACTAGAATTAGGAGTGTGTCAGATGGCCGAAAGCTTCATCACGACTAATCGTTTTTTTGATAACAAAAATTATCCTCGCGGGTTCTCCCGCCATGGCGATTTCACCATTAAAGAGGCGCAATTGCTAGAGCGCCATGGTTATGCGTTCAATGAGTTAGATCTTGGTAAACGCGAGCCTCAAACAGAAGTAGAAGAGCTGTTTGTTGCTGTTTGCCGGGGTGAACGGCAGCCTGTGACAATAGAAGAAAAAGTGTGGACCAAATATCTTGCAAAGATTAGTCGTCCAAAGCGTTTTCATACTCTTTCAGGCGGTAAGCCCCAGATCGATGCTTCTGATGACTATACCGACACCGATGATTAATATTATCACAAGTTATGAATATTAGGGGCTTTGCCCCTTTTTCATTGCTAACCTGATTGTTTTTGTAATTGTATTAATAATCTGTCCATACTGCGATAGCTTAAGGCTTCCATGATATGTGGTTTTTCTATCTCTTTTTTTTCTTCTAAGTCGGCAAGTGTCCGGGATGTTTTCAGAATTCGGTGCCATGCTCGGATTGAAAGCCCTAGTTTTATTAGAGTTTGTTCTAGAAATACAGCATCGTCAGGTTTGAGCTTACAAAATGTCTCTGTCTCTTTACTATTCAGATGAGCATTAATTTTTCCACAACGTTTTAGTTGTATTTCTCGTGCTGCTAGTACTCTTAATCTTACATCTTTGCTGCTTTCGCTTGGTCTAACAGGGCTACTCAATGTTCCAATGGGTAACAGGGGAACTTCAATTGAGAGATCAAAACGATCCAAGAAAGGACCAGAAAGTTTCGCTAGGTATCGAAGTATTTGCTGAGGACTACTTCGATTTTTAATGCCCTGATGATAGCCTGTAGGGCTAGGATTCATTGCTGCTATCAATTGAACTTGGGCAGGAAAACAAACTTTTGCTCTGGCTCGGGAGATAATTATTTCCCCTGATTCCAGCGGTTCTCTGAGAGCATCAAGGACTCTGCGTTCAAATTCAGGTAGTTCATCTAGAAATAGCACGCCGTTGTGAGCAAGTGAAATTTCACCAGGTTTTGGAAGTCCTCCGCCGCCGACTAGAGCTGCCATTGAAGAACTGTGATGAGGCGCTCTAAATGGGCGTGTATGCCATTGTTCAGGTGGAAGGTAGGTATCCATCAAGCTATTGATAGCGGCAATCTCAAGGGCCTCTTTGTTTGTTAATGGTGGTAATAGACTACATAGCCGGCTTGCCAGCATTGTTTTTCCTGTCCCTGGTGGGCCAAGTAGCAAAAGATTATGTCCGCCTGCGGCTGTGATTTCTAGGGCGCGTTTTGCTTGTTCCTGGCCAATAATATCCTGCAGATCCGGTTGTGATGGTTCTGTTAAGGATTCATGTTGGATTGGTGCTGTCAGCAGTTGTTGTTCTCCCTGAAGAAAGTGACAGATATGCAAGAGATGTTCTGTCATTAACGTTTCATTCTGAGATAAAATTGCCAGCTCCATTGCGTTTTCTGTTGGTAGAATAAGTTGTCTTCCTGCTTCTCCTGCGCTGAGTGCGGCTGGAATTGCGCCGTTAACTTTCCGTAAACCCCCGGATAGAGCGAGTTCACCAAGAAATTCGTAATGACTTAGTTTATTGGTAGGTATTTGTTCTGAAGCGGCTAAAATAGCGATAGCGATTGGCAAATCATAACGGCCACCTTCTTTGGGAAGATCTGCGGGTGCAAGATTGACGGTGATTCTTTTAGGCGGATAGGTAAACCCGCTGTTGATCAACGCGCTTCTGACACGATCTCTTGCTTCTTTTACGGCTGTTTCAGGCAAACCAACTAGGGTTAATCCAGGTAAACCATTACTAATATGCGCTTCAACGGTAACAATAGGGGCGTGAATACCTATAGTCGCTCGGGTATAAATAACAGCGAGGGCCATCCTATTCTCCTTAGTAAGAAAGCGTATATGATGGACTGAAATTAGATAATAAATAGTTTTCTATTATTTTTTTGCGAAGCGGCTCTAATAAATATTTTTCGAAGCAACTATAAAAATTTTATTTTGGAATTTAAATCAAATGATTTTTATTTTATTGATTTAAATGGTTTAATTTTTATTATTTTAATGTTTAAATCATTTTATCTATTATTTTTATATTCTTATTTTGAGGTTTTTTTATTATTTTAGTTATGTTTTAAGATTGATTTTTCATTGGTTGAATTTAATTTAAATTCAAATTTATATATATTTTTACAGTGGATGAATTTAGTATGTTATATCATCATGCTTTATTTTTAATGAGAAGTTTTTGTTACTCAAGTGATTAATAACAAGCTCTTTATTTTTGATTATAGTCGGATGATTTGTTTTTTATGTTATCTATTAATGTGTTGTTTTGTTTATATCTAATCAGTTAGTTTTTATCACTTAAATCGGTCTATTTACTGGATAAATAATCCATATAACAAGTATTTAATTGAAAATAAATAGTATTTTTTTATATCGAGTAATAAAACAAAATAAATGTTGTCAAGCTATGAAGAACGTGATAACTCTTAAATATAGATTAAACAAACGAATTAAACGACCAAGATTATGAACACATTTGTCCTAGTGATTAGCCTAATTATTGTCAGCGTGGTGGTGATTATTATCCCACCGTGCGGGGCTGCACTTGGACGAAGAAAGGCTTAGAATAACAGCCAGATCTCTCGAAGACCCCCGCACCGAAAGGCGCGGGGTTTTTTTTTCGACAAGCAAAATCCGGTAGAGACGGAAACATACAACAGAACAAAATCTTGTCTCACAGGGTAAACACAGGGGATATGAAAAATGAACGGGGCGCAGTGGGTTGTAAAGGCATTACGAACGCAAGGGGTTGATAAGGTTTTTGGCTACCCTGGTGGTACGATCATGCCGGTTTATGATGCTTTGTACGATGGTGGGGTGGAGCATTTGCTTTGTCGGCATGAACAGGGGGCAGCTATGGCTGCAATTGGTTATGCGAGAGCTAGTGGTAAGCCGGGAGTTTGTATCGCTACATCGGGACCGGGAGCAACAAACTTAATCACTGGATTAGCCGATGCATTGTTAGATTCTGTTCCTATTGTTGCTATCACTGGTCAGGTTGGTTCTGAATTGATTGGAACTGATGCCTTCCAAGAAGTCGATGTTTTAGGCCTCTCCCTTGCTTGTACTAAACACAGTTTCTTAGTGGACTCACTGGAAGATTTACCTCAAATTATGGCGGAAGCCTTTTCTATTGCCACTAGTGGTCGACCTGGCCCAGTTTTGATTGATATTCCTAAAGATATTCAGTTGAAAGAGGGGAATTTGGTACCACATTTGGTACCCGTTGAGCAAAAGGAGCCCTGCTCGGAAAGTGAATTAGAACAAGCTCGGAAAATGATTGCGGCTGCGGCAAAGCCAGTGTTGTATGTCGGTGGTGGAGTAGGGATGTCTCAAGCAGTTTCTATTCTGCGAGATTTTGTTGTGGAAACAGGTATGCCGGTTGCTTCTACGTTGAAAGGCTTGGGGGCTGCCGATTCAGAACATCCATGTTATCTGGGAATGCTTGGGATGCATGGTTCGAAAGCGGCCAATCTTGCCGTTCAGTCATGTGATTTGTTGATTGCTGTAGGTGCTCGTTTTGATGATCGTGTGACTGGCAAACTCAATACTTTTGCTCCGTGTGCAAAAATCATTCATCTGGATATCGATCCGGCAGAGTTGGGTAAATTACGTCAGGCTCATGTGTCGTTACTGGGGGATGTGAAGGTATTATTGCCCCGTTTGCAACAGCCGTTGTCAATTATGCCCTGGCAACAGGAAGTTAAGTATCTGAAAGCTGAATATCCTTGGTGTTATGACCATCAGGGAGAGAGTATCTATGCGCCTTGGTTATTGAAGCAGGTTTCAGATCGTAAAACATTTAATACGGTTATTACTACCGATGTTGGACAGCATCAAATGTGGACAGCTCAGCATATGACTTTTGATGGGCCTGAAAATTTCATTACATCTAGTGGATTGGGCTCAATGGGATTTGGTATCCCTGCTGCAATTGGTGCTCAGATTGCTCGACCGGAAGATATGGTGATTTGTGTATCTGGAGATGGCTCTTTCATGATGAATGTTCAAGAATTGGGGACAATTAAACGCAAGCAATTACCAGTAAAAATTTTATTGTTGGATAACCAGCGATTGGGAATGGTGCGGCAATGGCAGGAGCTGTTTTTTGATAAGCGATATAGTGAAACGACATTAACAGATAACCCCGATTTTGTCACATTAGCGAAAGCTTTTGGTATTCCTGGGCAACATATCACAGATAAATCACAGATTGATGAAGCGCTGAATGCATTATTCAGCAGTAAGGGTCCTTATTTATTACAGGTATCTATTGAGGAATTAGAGAACGTTTGGCCGTTAGTTCCTCCCGGTGCAAGCAATGAAACTATGTTGGAGAAATCATTATGATGCAGCATCAACTTGCAATCCATGCTCGTTTCCGTCCTGAAATATTAGAGCGTATCTTACGGGTAACGCGTCATCGTGGATTTCAGATATGTTCCATGAATATGGATCAAACAATGGATGGCGATAATGTTAATATCGAATTAATTGTTGCCAGCCAAAAACCGGTTAATTTGTTGTCTTCACAACTGACTAAATTAGTGGATGTCGCTGGCGTCAAGATCCTGCAACAAAAATCACAACTCATACGTGCATAACGTAGAAATAAAGGAATAAGAGAATGACGAAGCAATCCGATTACATTTGGTTCAATGGTGAGATGGTTCCTTGGGCAGATGCTAAAGTTCACGTGATGTCCCATGCTTTACATTACGGTACATCTGTTTTTGAGGGAATTCGCTGCTATGACTCTCATAAAGGGCCAGTGGTTTTCCGCCATCGTGAGCATATGCAGCGTTTACATGACTCTGCAAAGATTTATCGTATGCCGTTGAACCAGAGTGTCGATGAATTAATGGAGGCGTGTCGGGCAACTCTTCGTAAAAATAATTTAGTCAGTGCTTATATACGTCCATTGGTCTTTATCGGTGATGTTGGCATGGGGGTTAATCCACCTGCCGGTTATAAAACTGATGTCATTATTGCCGCCTTTCCGTGGGGAGCTTATTTGGGAGAAGGCGCATTAGATCAAGGAATTGATGCGATGGTTTCTTCATGGAATCGTGCGGCACCAAACACAATGCCAACTGCGGCTAAAGCCGGTGGTAACTACCTGTCTTCGCTTTTAGTGGGTAGTGAAGCTCGTCGTCGTGGGTATCAGGAAGGTATTGCACTGGATGTTTCTGGTTATATCTCTGAGGGTGCGGGTGAAAATCTATTTGAAGTAAAAGATGGCATATTATTTACCCCACCATTTACCTCTGCTGCATTACCAGGAATTACTCGCGATGCCATTATCAAACTGGCGAAAGATTTAGGGCTGGAAGTGCGTGAGCAGGTATTGTCGCGCGAGTCACTGTACCTGGCTGATGAAGTTTTTATGTCTGGCACAGCGGCTGAAATCACACCCGTTCGCAGTGTTGATGATATTCAGGTTGGTATCGGTAGATGTGGACCTATTACCAAAAAAATTCAACAAGCTTTCTTTGGCTTGTTTGATGGTACGACAGATGATAAATGGGGTTGGTTAGATACAGTCAATCCTTAATAGAACTATAAATAATTTAACGGGCGGTTCGTTCCCCGCCTGTTTTGATAACACGGGAGTGAAGATAATGCCTAAGTACCGTTCTGCCACTACGACTCATGGCCGCAATATGGCAGGAGCTCGCGCTTTATGGCGCGCGACAGGGATGACCGATGCAGATTTCGGTAAACCGATTATTGCAGTAGTTAACTCATTTACTCAGTTTGTTCCAGGGCATGTTCATTTGCGGGACTTAGGTAAACTGGTTGCGGAACAGATTGAAGCATCAGGCGGTGTTGCAAAAGAGTTCAATACTATAGCGGTGGATGACGGTATCGCAATGGGGCATGGTGGTATGCTCTATTCTCTGCCGTCACGTGAATTGATCGCTGATTCTGTTGAATATATGGTGAATGCACATTGTGCGGACGCTATGGTGTGTATTTCCAATTGTGACAAAATTACACCAGGAATGCTGATGGCAGCACTACGTCTGAACATTCCGGCGATTTTTGTTTCTGGTGGCCCTATGGAGGCGGGTAAAACTAAATTGTCAGATCAGATTATTAAATTGGATCTGATCGATGCAATGATCCAAGGCGCGAACCCGAAAGTCAGTGATGAGGATAGCAATCAGATTGAGCGCTCAGCTTGCCCAACTTGCGGTTCCTGCTCAGGTATGTTTACTGCTAACTCTATGAATTGTCTTACAGAAGCACTGGGTTTGTCTCAACCGGGGAATGGCTCATTACTGGCTACTCATGCAGATCGTAAGATGCTGTTTCTGAATGCAGGCAAACGCATTGTTGAGTTGACTAAGCGTTATTATGAACAAAATGATGACAGTGCTCTGCCGCGTAGTATTGCAACGAAAGCCGCATTTGAAAATGCAATGATGTTGGATATTGCAATGGGTGGTTCAACAAATACTGTGCTTCACTTACTGGCTGCGGCGCAGGAAGGGGAGGTTGATTTCACTATGGCGGATATTGATCGTTTGTCTCGTCAGATCCCTCATCTATGTAAAGTTGCACCAAGTACACAAAAATACCATATGGAAGATGTTCATCGTGCTGGTGGTGTGATCGGTATTTTAGGTGAGCTGGATAGAGCGGGTTTGCTGAATCGTCAGGTTAAAAATGTTTTGGGTCTGGATTTGTTACAAACGCTTAATCAGTACGATGTGATGCAGATGGTAGATGAGTCAGTGAAGGAGATGTATTCGGCAGGCCCTGCGGGTATCCGTACTACTCAGGCATTTTCACAAGATTGTCGCTGGCCTTCGTTGGATACTGACCGTGTAGAAGGGTGTATTCGCGACATTGAACATGCCTATAGCCGGGATGGTGGTCTTGCTGTTCTATTTGGTAATTTGGCTATAGATGGTTGTATTGTAAAAACCGCCGGGGTTGATGAGGGCAGTCTGACGTTCCGTGGGCCAGCCAAAGTTTACGAAAGTCAGGAAGATGCGGTTGATGCGATCTTGGGTGGAAAAGTCGTTGCTGGTGATGTAGTGGTCATTCGTTATGAAGGGCCAAAAGGTGGGCCTGGCATGCAGGAAATGTTGTATCCGACGACTTATCTAAAATCTATGGGGCTAGGCAAAAGCTGTGCATTGATTACCGATGGGCGTTTTTCTGGTGGTACCTCGGGTTTGTCGATCGGTCATGTTTCTCCGGAAGCGGCTAATGGGGGGCTAATCGGTTTGGTTCAAGATGGCGATATTATTGATATTGATATTCCACGGCGGAAAATTCGACTTGATGTAGATGAAAGGGTACTTGCTACCCGTAAAGAAGTGGAATTTGCCCGCGGTGATAAATTGTGGACGCCGAAAGCTCGTGAACGTCAGGTATCGTTTGCCCTGAGAGCTTATGCTTCATTGGCGACCAGTGCGGATAAAGGGGCCGTCCGTGATAAATCTAAGTTAGGGGGATAATCTCATGGCTGCATTTCTTCCCTTAACTTCCGCACCAAATGGTGCAGAGTATTTGAAAGCGGCATTAAGTACGCCGGTTTATGAAGTTGCTCAGGTGACGCCCTTGCAGGAAATGGAGAAAATTTCTGCCCGCTTAGGAAATACTATTTTGGTAAAGCGGGAAGATCGGCAACCTGTTCACAGTTTCAAGCTCCGTGGTGCGTATGCCATGATTGCAGGTTTGACTGAGGAACAAAAAAACCGGGGAGTGATTACTGCGTCAGCCGGTAACCATGCTCAGGGGGTTGCACTTTCTGCCAATCGTTTGGGAATAAAATCTCTGATTGTTATGCCGGTTACTACTGCGGATATTAAAGTCGATGCAGTCCGTAGTTTCGGTGGTAAGGCTCTGTTGTATGGTGCTAATTTTGATGAGGCTAAAGCTAAAGCAATAGAAATGGCACAACAGGAGGGCTATACCTTTATTCCTCCGTTTGATCATCCCGCTGTAATCGCAGGTCAGGCAACACTGGCGATGGAACTTTTGCAACAGGATGTGCGCTTGGATCGCATCTTTGTACCTGTTGGTGGTGGTGGCTTGATTGCTGGAGTGGCAGTGTTGATTAAGCAACTGATGCCAGAAATTAAAATCATTGGGGTGGAAGCGGAAGATTCAGCTTGCCTGAAAGCGGCGATGGAAGCTGGACATCCGGTAGATTTACCACGAGTTGGCTTATTTGCTGAGGGTGTTGCTGTTAAGCGTATCGGTGATGAAACATTTCGTTTGTGTCAGCAATATGTGGATGATGTTATCACGGTAGACAGTGATGCTATTTGTGCGGCGGTAAAAGATCTGTTTGAAGATGTACGTGCGATTGCTGAGCCATCCGGTGCATTGGCGCTAGCTGGATTGAAAAAGTATGTTCAGCAGCATCAACTTAAAGGTGAACGACTGGCACATATTCTTTCTGGCGCTAACGTGAGCTTCCACGGGTTACGCTATGTCTCTGAGCGTTGTGAATTGGGCGAGCAGCGGGAAGCATTGCTGGCAGTGACTATTCCTGAACAGAAAGGGGGGTTCCTGAGTTTTTGCCAGAAATTGGGCGATCGGGTGGTAACAGAGTTTAATTATCGTTATACGAATGCAGATCCTGATCAGGCTTGTCTTTTCGTTGGTGTTCGCCTGAGTCGTGGTGAGGTAGAACGGCGGGAAATTATCGAGGAATTACGTACCGCAGGATATCAGGTTGCTGATCTTTCAGATGATGAAATGGCGAAATTACATGTTCGTTATATGATCGGCGGTCGTCCATCTAAGCCATTGAAAGAGCGCTTGTTTAGTTTTGAATTTCCTGAATCGCCAGGGGCTTTGCTCAAGTTCCTACAAACTTTGGGAACTCACTGGAATATTACGTTATTCCATTATCGCAATTATGGTACAGATTATGGCCGGGTATTAGCGGCATTTGAATTGTCAGGAGCGGAAGTGCGTTTTAAGCGTCATCTTGATGCATTAGGCTATGCGTATCACGATGAGACGGATACCCCCGCGTTTAAATTCTTTTTAATGTGCCAGGCGTCTGAAGCAGCCGGAGGTTGATCGGTGTCTTGGTAATGAAAAAACATGTTCTATAAAACGACAAAATAGCGCCTGGATAAGGTGCTATTTTGACAAGATTTAATATTCGCCTAGGTTCCACTGGAAAGAGCTCTATAATAAATTCTTTGATTATTGTGCTATTTCTTTTCTCCAACAGTGGGTTTTGCCAACCAGATAAAGATCAGCAAGATCAGAAAAATAAAGCCAAATAGCCAATAAATCTCGTTAGCAGCAATAATCAATCCCTGATTGGTGATTTCACGTGCCAGAGAGTGACTGACTTGGGCGTGTGACATCCCTAGTTGTTCCATTTTTTCATAGGCTTGTTGGGCAATAGGATTATGGGGAGTTATCGATTCAGTTAACTGAACGTGGTGGACAGCTTCGCGACGGGACCACATGGTGGTGGTAATTGAAGTACCTACGGATGTTGCCAGCGTGCGTAAAAAGTTGAACAAGCTACCGGCAGAGGCAATTTTAGCGGGTTCAACGTCAGATAATATAATGGCTGTTAGTGGCATAATTAAACAGGCGATAGCAAAGCCCTGAATAAATTGTGGCCAGGCAGCGGTGGCAAAGTCCATTGATAGCTCAAAGGTATTCGTTCTCCAAAAGAAACAGAGTGCAAAAATGATAAAGCTAAACATAACCAAATAACGCATATCAATTTTTGAACTAAAACGACCAATGAGTGGAACGAGCATTATCGGCACTATTCCTAATGGAGCCATTACCAATCCTGCCCAAGTGGCTGTATAACCAAATACCATTTGCAATAGTTGAGGCTGCAAAACCAGAGTGCCTATATGGAGTAGGAAAGCAAAACTGATACATAAAGTACCGATAGTAAAATTACGTGATTTAAATAGTGATAAATCAATGATCGGATCATCATCGGTGAATTCCCAGATGATCAGGAAAGTTATGGCAATAACTGCGATAATGGCTAATGCAATAATTTCTGTTGAGTTGAACCAATCAAGCTCTTTTCCTCTATCAAGCAATAGCTGAAAACAACCAACACCGATGACCAATAAAATTAGTCCTACGATATCAATTGACCTAGCTGTTGTTTCAGTTTCCCGGTCTTTTAACAGCATCCAGGTGATAGCAATGGCAACAAAGCCAACAGGAACATTGATGAGAAAGATCCATCCCCAATGGTAATTGTCGCTGATCCAACCGCCGAGTATCGGACCACAAACCGGAGCGATAACGATAGTCATTGACCACAGTGCCAATGCCATATTGCGTTTTAGCGGAGGATAGTTGTTGAGTAGTAAACTTTGCGAAAGGGGCATAATTGGCCCGGCTGAGATACCTTGCAGAATACGGAAAATAATCAACATTTCTAGGTTATTGGCAATACCGCACAACCAGGAAGTGATAACAAACAAGATCATTGAAATTAAGAAAACCCGGACTTCCCCGAACCGTTTTGCTAACCAGCCTGTTAATGGGATAGAGATCGCGTTAGCAACAGCAAATGAAGTAATTACCCAAGTACCTTGTGATACTGATGAACCCAGATCTCCAGCAATTGTTGATATTGCAACGTTAGCAATAGTCAGATCCAATATTTGTAAAAAAGCGGCTAATGCTAAAGCCAGGGTTAGCCAGCCAAGTTTGGCTCCTGATAATGGCTCTTTTAGCATGTTAACCTCACTTATTTTGACTGGTATTAACTTGAATGATTTCGTTAATTAGCTGATCAATTTCTCCGGTGTTGTAAGTTAAGACGTTGGTTTCATAAACAATGCCATTACGAGGCGTGTCGGCAAGCACCAGACCATCCCGATTTCGGGTATCAACCGTGGCGTGCATGGATAAACCGATGCGTAAAGGATGATCGATAAGTTGTTGTGCTTCTAGTTCAACACGGACAGGTAAACGTTGAACCACTTTGATCCAGTTACCGGTGGCATTTTGTGCTGGTAATAAAGAAAATGCACTGCCAGTTCCCATATCAAGACCAACGATCTGACCTTTATAAATGACATCATTGCCATAGAAATCGCTAATCAGTGTTACGGGTTGACCAATACGGACATTGGCGAGTTGAACTTCTTTAAAGTTAGCTTCGACCCAAAGTTGGTCAGCGGGTACGATAACCATCAATGGAGCGCCACTTTTTATTTGTGAGCCTACTTGAACACTGCGGCGTGAAACGTATCCTGTTACCGGCGCTACAATCTGGGTGCGCTGTAAGGTTAACCATGCATCGCGGAGTTGGGAAGCGGCCAGTTTAATGGCAGGTTGTTGATTTAATGGGGTGTCTATAACTAGTGCTTTGTTAGCATAATATTGTTGTCGGGCAACATTTAGCTCAGATTTTGCCATTTGCACGCTATTGCGGGAATGAATCAGATTTTCTTTGGCGATAGCACCTGTGAGTCCCAAATGTTCACGTCGTTTTAAATCATCTTGAGCCTGTTGTAATGCCGTTTGTTTGAGCGCAATATTAGCTAATAGTTTTTCATTATCAATAATGGTTTGGTGAGTTTGTCTGACATTATTAGCCAATATATTTTTCGCTCGCTCAAAAGCATGTTCCGCATCAATAGAGTCTAAACGTAGCAAAATATCGCCTTGCTGAACGAAGTCGGTATTATCAGCATAAATAGCGGTTACGCTGCCGGTGATCTGGGCCATTACTTGTACCTGATTACCAACAACGTAAGCATCATCAGTTGCTTGATAATGACGTAATGAAATAAGCCAATAGGCGAAGTAACCTAACCCGGCAAAAATAAATAAGAGAGTTGCGAGGATCAGTGTTAACTTACGTTTTGACTTTTTCTCATTAAGCGGAGGTGATTGTATTTCTCCGTCCATGTGTTCTCTCCCATCACAGTGATTAAAAATAAATTCGTCTTAATTAATGTGCTTATATTTGATTAAACACCTTGGAGTCGACTACAAGGTCAAGCCCTTCTCATCTGATAAAATGAAAATTGCTAATATTTAGCACTTAACGCCAAAAGCATGATTTAATATTAAAATTGTTTATTATCGTTATTAACATTTATCAGAGAGGCTGGATTGTCTATCTGGCAATGATTAACAGTATTTTGTGTCAGTACCCAGAACATTTATCTGGGTACAAATAATCACATAATAAGGATACGAAGCTATTGATGTTAATTATTTAACTGACTCAGGCAGTCATTCCTCCATCAATAACGAATGTTTGCCCGGTGATGTAGCGTCCTCCGGGGCTGAGCAGGAAATTGATTGCCAGAGCAATATCTTCCACTGAACCTAAACGGCCCAATGGAATGGTAGATAACAGTTTTTTCCTGTGTGATGCAGGGATATGATCCAACATTTCAGTATCAATAAAGCCAGGCGCAACGGTATTGACTCGAACATTAAATCGGCCAACTTCAACCGCTAACGAGCGGGTAATACCGATCATAGCGGCTTTGGTTGCAGCGTAGTTAACTTGCCCTGAGTTGGCTTTAAACGCAGTGACTGAGCTTATGTGGATAATGCAGCCTTCTCCCGCAGTAATCATTTCAGGGAGAAAAGCGTGATTGACTAAATAAACAGAAGAAAGATTGGTAGAAATGACATTGTGCCACTCTTCTTCTTTCATATTTATCAGTAATGCATCTTGTGTAATTCCGGCGTTATTGATGATGGCATAGGGAGAGCCATATCGTGAGATAAGCTCTGTTGACAATGTTTTGACTTCTTCGGCGTTTGAGACATCACATTGATAGCCCTCACAGCGATAACCTTGCTGTTCAATTTCCTGACATAATGTTTGAGCTTCATTTGTGCTTGATTTATAGGTAAAAACCACGTGATAGTTCTGAGCAGCCAGCATTTTTACTATGCCTTTGCCGATACCACGTGATCCTCCTGAAATAAAAACCCAAGGGGTGCTGATACTCATTAAGTTATTCCTCTAAATTTTTGCCATCCGTCTGCCAATACCGCATTCATCAAATCTTAGTTGGCAATCTGCTTTCTTTTTGTTGTTCCCATCAGACTCATCTCAACAACTAAAGAGATTTTGCCATTCAGCCAGATCGGGATTTCCAACGTACCGTATAACGAACCATCAACGTCGAATGTATCTTTTGGTAGGATCATATATTCGATCTTTGGCATTTCATCTGGGATTTGGCGATTAAGCAGCGCTGGAGAGAAACTCACAGTGTGCATAACATGCAAAACAATGAGGTCTTTGAGGCATGTTTCATCATGTTCTTGTTTGCCAAAATAGGTTTTAAATTCTGTTGCTAGTGCAGTTTTGGCACTTTGCTGCATAAAAAGATAAAACATCAGAGCATCAAGAAAGATCCAGAATTCATTGACTTCTGGAAAGGTATGTTTAAATTCGATGGATTTTTTTATTGTCTCTTGTATGGGAACTTGGCAACGTGGTTTTTCGGGAAAGCTAGTTTTTTGTGAAAAATCGAAACAACTATAGTGACCAACTAGAGGTTTCAGGTTGGTTGTTTCGTCTTGCAGATTAAAGGTCGTTTTCCCATTTTGGTCAGTGTGCTTAGTTTTGACGCAATAGCAGGCATCCAGAGGTACGGGATTGCGTAAATTAACGTGCCACTGTCTGCCCATTTCCCCATTTGGTTGTGACAGATAATCATATCCGCTTTTGAGCGGGATCATTGCCAGCATGCCGTGTACTGCAATACCACCCAACCCGACTTCTCTAGCGATTTTTTCATCAAAATGGATAGGATTGTAGTCGCCAGAGAATTTAGCCCATTGACTGAGATCTTCTTTACGAAATTGAACGTTCATCTGTCGGCTTTCCTGAAAATAAGTGCACAGTTTGTGCCACCGAATCCGTAGTTAACATTTAAAGCAGTGTCAACAACTTGGTGAGTTCGGTGGGTATTGGGGACATAATCCAGATCGCATAGCGGATCAGGGTTATTCAAGTGCATCGTTGCGGGAATCGTTGCTGTCTCTATCGCTTTGAGACAGAAAATGGATTCAATTGCTCCGGCTCCGGCAATAAGATGGCCTGTATAGGATTTTGTACTGGAAATAGGGATACGATAAGCGTGCTCGCCCAGGCTTATTTTTAGAACATCGGTTTCGTTAATGTCGTTTAATGGGGTTGATGTCCCATGAGCATTAATATAGTGAATATCTGAGGTGGAGAGCTTGGCCTGTTCCAGCGCCATCTGAATCGCCATGACCCGTCCTTTGCAATCTGGTGCCGGGGCTGTCATATCTGACGCATCAGAGTTATTGCCATAGCCAATCACTTCCGCCAGTATTTTGGCTCCCCTGGCAACAGCGCTGTCATAGTCTTCAAGGCATAATATTGCAGCGCCTTCCGACATAACAAAACCACTACGATCTTTACTGAATGGGCAGCAGGCCTTTTCGACAGATTCCTGTTCTTTACTCAATGCTCCAAGAATGTCGATACTCCAGACAATGAATGGATCTCTGATGCTTTCACCGCCCCCTGCTAGCATCATTTTAGTGCGTCCACTGCGGATAAGTTCAAACGCATCACCTATCGCCATACTGCCAGTTGCACAAGCTGCAACCGGGGTATTTTGATATCCCCGTAAATTCCAGTTCATTGAAATTGCCGCTGTCCCTACGCTGTGCATAGACATAATATTGGTCATAGGTGAAGCAATGCCTTGATCAGCATAGGAATGGCTGTTTTCAACGGTTGCATCTTCTCCACCCCAGCCAGTGCCAAAAATGACGCCGCGTTCAAAAGGAGAATAATTTTCGTCAAGAGCGGCTTTATCGTGACCAAATGCCATCTTGATTGCTTCATCCGCAGCAATCAGCCCAAGTTTGCTGAATTTGGGCAGGTTCTTTAATAACTTTTTGGAAAACCGAGATACATCAGGAGAAAAAGGGATATTGCCGAAAAACTTTGCTACGACAGAAACGTCTGGGTGGTCTTCCTTTTTGTAGCCTACACGATAGTTTAGAATTGCGTCCCAAATTTCTTGGGTATTTTGCCCAAGTGAACAGATAGAACCATAGCCTGTGACGGCAACGCGGTGATAGCCTGTTTGAATATTCATGAAACATTATTTCCAAAATTTATTTCCTGGTGACATGCTTTATTTTTAATACAACCAAATAATAGGATTGGCAGATAAAAGCATCATAAAAATGAATGTTAGCTGCATTGTGATATCGTCATAGACAGCTAACATCCAAGTGCATTGGTGATGATTATTTTGTTAATTCACTGACATAATTGACGAAATCACCGATTGTCGTCGTGTTATCTCGTTGGAACTTATCGAAATTCAGTTGAATTCCCATTTCTCTTTTTAAAGCAACCTGAATAGAAACAAAATCCAGACTCACCAGATGAATATCATCAAGCAGGGTGTCAAGAGTAATATCTTCTGGTTCGATATCAGTTAATTCAGTAATTTGAGATTGAAGTAATTCAAATAGTTTCATATTAATATCCCCTAAAAATTTGAAAAATATTGGCGGAGCTTAGGTGCAGGAATATATACCCGTTATCTTTCAAGTTGCCTCTTTGTTGGCTGCACTTGCTCATCCCGGTCACACAGTTAGCTGTGCTCCCGGGGATTCGCTCCGTTGCCGTCGTGATGCATCTTGAAATCCATAGGGTGTAGGTACCAATTAATAAATGCGTTATTCCTGCCACACCGTTTTTTAAATATCGTTTTGCTATTATTCCTGGGTGATTAAAGATTTCCCTGAAATTTTAAGTAAGTTATATGTTTCTTGTTTGATAGCGCTAGCCAATATCTCAATATCATCTTGGCTTGTGGTATATCCGAAACTGATGCGTACCGCACTATCAATACGATCATCGGGGAGCCTCATAGCAGCCAGAACATGAGAACGTTGTGTTGATTTGTTATTGCTACAGGCTGATCCTAAGGATAAAGAGATGCCGTAACGTAAATCTAGCCTGCTGGCTAGCGATTCAGCACGAATACCAGGGAAACTTAAATTGAGAGTCCAAGGTGCCTGAAACGCTGGATTGGTATTACCATTAATCAGGTAGTTAACATGATATTGATCTAACAGAGATAGCAAGGTTGTTCTGAGCGCTTTGTAAGTATTGAAGCGTCCTTGCAAGCCGTTCAGTGATTCTTTAGCTGCCGCTGCCAGTCCAGCAAGTCCTAAGGTGTTCTCAGTGCCGCTGCGTACTCCTTGTTCTTGCCCTCCACCATGTAGCAAGGGATTTAATTGAATACCTGGTGCATGGTAGAGTCCACCAATACCTTTCGGGCCGTTAAACTTATGGCCGGAGAAAGATACGGTCGTTACGCCGGAAAGTGTGTCACAGCTAAAAGGAAGCTTACCAATAGCCTGTACTGCATCGATATGTAGATAAACACCGGCCTCTTTTGCTAAAGAGGCGACCGCTTCATAGGGCTGGATCACGCCGGTTTCGTTGTTAATCGCCATCAATGTGATCAGACGTGTTTGTGGTCGTAGGTTTTCCTGGATACTTTGTACACTGATCCGTCCTTGATTATCGGGATTGATCAGCGTTAGCTGGAGCCCGTGTTGCTGATACCAGAGTAACGGTGCCAGAACAGACGGATGCTCAATGGAAGAGCTAATAACATGATGAGCAGACAGATCCGAACCGGAAAGTGTTGCTAACAAGCTGGATAAGGCTTGGTTATTACTTTCGGTTCCCCCTGATGTAAATAGGATTTGCTCAGGGACTGTGCCCATCAATGCAGCCATCGATCTTCTAGCGTCAGTGAGCAACTTTTTCGCCGTGCCACTTAAGCTGTAGTGGCTAGACGGGTTAGCAAAAATAGACATTGCGTCTTTAATCGCCAACTGCGCTTTAACACTTAGCGGTGTTGTGGCGTTGTAGTCGAAATATAGACTTGTCATATTTTTCCCTTTAGCTGCTCAAATAGCTTATGCAGCATATCAAGGCAGTGTTGCTGTGCGGGTTCTAACTCGCCTAATAATGCATCTATTCCCTCAGGCGATAATGCATTCAATTCTTCGAGAGTCTTACCTTTAGCATGACGACAAAATTGGTTAGACATTGCCAGAGAGGCGGTACATCCCCATGCACGAAAACAGGCATTATTTACCCGCCCTTGGTTATCCAGTGTCAGGTCGATATCAACCTTGTCACCGCATACAGGGTTACCTAATGCCAGTTTAATGGTGGGGGCAGATAACATCCCTTGGCAGTCAGGATTGCAAAAGTTGTCAATAATGATGTTGTTAAACATAATTCCACCTTGCTATTTATACAGCGGGTGTAGCTGAAGTACCTTCATCGTCTGACATTTTTCTCTCAAGGTTGACTGCACAGCAACCAAACTCTTTAGCAGCAGCGGTACGCATAACAAACTGAACTCGCTGAGAATTACGCCAGGATTTATTAGGATCGGTACGCAAATAGACCAAATCTTCTGTCAGTAACATGCCGGGAGTGGAAACAGAGAGTGGATCTAGGATCACTAATTGCCCGGTTTCACCCTCAGGTAGCTCACGTGTTAAATCATTAGGATCACGGACGGAGAAATGAATATAAGGTGGAACATGCTTATGGTTATATTCATCTTCGATGGCAAGAACGTTTGCTTCAACCAGACCATACATATCACGTATCCGGGAAACTGGAATGCCCATCCATTCTTCGATATCTGCATTTAATTCGCCGCGGGAGATCATATCCCCGGTAAAACGTTTCCAGCCGCCCATGGTGATTACCATACTATCGCGATCTAAAGTGAGCTTGGTATTATTCTCTTTTAGGAACGTGATAAAACGATGGATCATGAATGGAGGGCCAATTAAATGACGAGTGAACTTACCTTTCCACTGGATTAATTGATTCAGTGCATCTTCTGGAGAAAAGCGGTCCTGATTAATCATATAGCGTCGGGTATCTAACAAACCTGTCAGGAAATTAAAGATTTTGACCAGTGCCATTTCTGGAATATCTTCTGTTGACGGGCATAAACATAGGCCGGCACCGCCAGATACTTTGAACATACTGCGATAATTGGAATAGACAGCCAATACTGTATGATCCATCGTATCGTGGCAACGACGATAAACGCTAGGAATTCCACTGGTACCCGTTGAGCGCATTTCATGTTCGATTTCAGATAATGGCTTGCTTAATAAACGGTGACTTTCGGCTGATTTATAAGTTGCAACGGGTATTAGTGGGATGCGAACTAAGTCATTATAATTCTGGATATCTTCTGGTTTAATACCTTGTTTTTCACAAATATCTTTATAGTAAGGGTTATTATGATAATGGAAATTAAAAGCGTCCTTAAGCAAACAGGTTTTTAATTCTTGTTGCTCTTCTTTAGACAGCTTATAGAGAAGGTCAACATCGGCTATTAACCACTTCAACGGATTTCCGCCACGAGATTTTATATCGTCATATATATTTTTGATATTTTCCATTTTTTCATCTCCGGTAGGGTAAAGAGTAGATAAATTAGTCTTTGCTTATTATAAGTTATAGCGATAAAGTATAAGTTACGTAGGCAAAAATGATAGTCATTAATAATTTATTTTTATTGAATAAATTGGCTATATTATTGCTTTGATCATTATATGGATTTGTCAATATTGTTAAAATTATGCTAAAAATAGCTGGTTTATTCAAAATATTCACTTTAGTGCGAATATGACCAGTTAATTCAAGTAAATTTTTTAATTGTCTTTTATATTTTTGTGAAGTTCGTTGTTTTTTGATCTATTGAATGTTCTTTTTGTAAATTTTTTCATTGTCCTAAGATTGGGATAATGATAGAAATAAAATATAAATAAATGCCAAATTAAAAAACGAGTACGCATGATGAAAATGGATTGCTTAATTGTGGGTGCCGGTCAAGCCGGGTTAAGTTTAGCTGCTATCCTTGCGGCTAAGAATATTAATGTCTGCATATTAGAGCGGGAGGCACGTATTGGTGATGTGTGGCGCAGGCGCCCAGATAATATGCTATTATTCACTTCACGCGGTATGACTCAACTTCATGGCTTACCGTTTCCTGGAATTAAAGAAGGTTATCCAGATAAAAATGAAGTTGCTGATTACCTTGAGCGCTATGCTTCACATCATAACCTTGCGATACATACTCAAACCGAAGTGATTGAGGTGAAGCATGATACAGATGGCTATCGTGTTAAAACAAAAGATGGGAAAGTATTTCATGCGCCTTGTTTGGTTAATGCAACAGGGGCTAATCAATTAGTTGATATTCCGGCGCTTGCTGAACGGTTTTCTACAGATATACAACAAATTGCAGCAGATCAATACCGGGAACCTAAGCAAATTAAAACGGGCAGCCGAGTTGCTGTCGTTGGTGATGGTGCGAGTGGTCGTCAGATTGCTAAAGATTTGGCAGCAACTGCGAAGGTGACATTATTTTGCGGTTCCTCCCGTCCTCTATTACCTAATAGAATATTGGGCAAAGATATATTTTGGTGGTTAAGTAAAAGCGGTCTGTTATTTGCCAATTATTACAGTTTAGTAGGGAAAATTATGCGGCGGCGTAATCCTATTCCTTGTGGTGACCTGAAAAACCATCGGCTAGCTGCTTGGGGTATAAAAATAGCGAATAGGCTAGTTGATATAAAAGACAATAAATTATGTGATTCGTCCGGCAATCAATATGAGGTGGATACGGTTATCTGGTGTTTGGGGTATAAAGATGATACGGCATGGTTAACGCTTCCCGGTGCTGCGGATGCTAATGGATTCGTTTGTAAAAATGGTCATGCAGAAGGTGGGAAAACGCCTTATCCTGGGTTATTTATCGTTGGGCGGAAATGGTTGAGTAGCCGTGGTTCTGAACTGATGTTAGGGGCTTATAAAGACACTTGTCGGGTCGCTAAATGGGTGGAAAATTATCTGAAAGAGCATGTATCATTAAAATGAATGATTAATTCATAATAGTGATATTTTACTCTGTATGTTTTATTTGTCGTGGATTGATGGTTTATTAGGTAGTATTGTTATGGTGTTATTCTGAATTCTGTATCATTACTAAGAGTGCATAATATAGTAAATGTGCTATTAGGAATAAAATGATACAGAATCTCTAACATATTGGCTTTGATAATAACGGTTATAAATAGAAATTATTTATTTTAGGTAATGTATCAAAAATATTATTTATTCATAACACAGATATTTTTCTTTGTAAAATTTAGACCTGTTAATGTTGATGATAAATTGAAATATTTTTGTTGTGCTTGCTGAATTCTGTTCTTACTGGCATGTTTTAATTCAGAGGGCCTTAATCCATATAGCGTCATACAGGTACGACTGAAGTGTGCGCCATCTGAAAATCCACTATTACAAGCTAATAAAGTCAGTGAATCTGATGAATGTATCTCATCAATAGCATGATGCAGACGTTTCCATAATAGATAACTACGGAAATTAGTTCCCATCTTTTCTCTAAATAGATGTAAGAATCGGCTTTCGGATAAATAGAGTTGGTTTGATATTTCACGAGAAGATATACATTTAACCGGTAATTCAGTAATAAGAGAGGCTGCTTTCATGATTCGTTTGTCCTGATAACAATGGCAATCTTCTATTTTACCTAAAAGGTTATTTAAGATGAAAATATCTGGAGAGGTTTCTGACTGTAAACAATTAATAAAGTAATTTGCTATTAAACTGGATGATTCTTGATTTAAGTATACTATATCTGAGCCTCTCATTTGATGTAGTAATAAATGACATAGTGGATTGGCTAGGTCTATCAGTAGATTAAAGCAGAGTTGCCCTTCCGAGTGTAATCTATGTTTAATATTAGAAGAAATAATGAATCCATGTACTTGTCTCGATTCATTTTCGGTATCAACCCTCATGAGTGAATTATGTGGTGATACACTTAATTGGATGCAAGGATGATGATGCCATTCTGTTTGCATATTATAAGAGAAGACGAGATCTTGTAGATGAAATTTATAGAATTTAATAAAATACGGTGATTTGTCTATTTTGTGTAACATGATGGTGTCCTTTATTAAATTGTTTTGTGTATTTGAATTAATTATTTTATTTAATTATTATGAATCCTTGATGTTATTTTTTAATTAAATTATATTAACTCATTAAATAATTATTATTAGTTACTATATCGTCACAATACCATTAAATAATTATTATTAAGCCGCCTCCTTTGGTATCTGGAAAAAATAATTTCACTATTGGAATATATCGTTATGACATGGCGAAAAGAATTATTTTCCACTCTGTTTTTTGCTGGTGGAATATTCGGTTTTTGCTGGTCAATCTTAACAATATCTAAATTGTTTAACGTTAAATAGCTACTATCTACTTGATATAATTAAAAGTATTTTCTTTAGTGACATAATTAATGACCAAAAATTTAATGAGGAGCCAATATTTTCATATAATTATTTTGATTGGTTATAACTTATATTAAACATATTATCATGAGAACAATATGGTTATATTTTTATGTTCTTTGTGAATTAGGCCACATAAATTATAAGTGTATTGGTATAATACCGAAAATAAGTTGTATCAGGCTTGTAATGAATAAAAAGACCTGTTAGGGCAGTTTGTTATAACAATCCCCAAAATGCTTTAATCAGGGGTTCATTAAGCCGTTTTCTCTGTACACATATACCCAATTCGAACGGTTCTACTAGAGAGATGTTGTCCAATAAAGATATGCGACTGCGTACCGGTTCAGGGCTGTTTTCTACAACGACATTGGGAATTAATGCCACTCCACAACCCAATGCAACCATAGAAACAATGGCTTCATGACCGGACACGGTAGCGTAAATCGATGGGTTGGTAATTTTATGGTGACGGAACCAGTGCTCAATGCGCTTACGTGAAGGGCCATGTTCCGGCAAAATGAAGGGAATGCTATTCCAGTCAGGGGACTTTTGTATTACAAGTGCTCGTACAGAGCAAGGGAGGGAAGGCGCAATCAGTACCAGTGGGACTTCACCGATTTTGGTGAAGCTGACATTGTCTGGTAGTTTTTCCGGCTTACCGGCGATGCCTAAATCGGCATCATTAGACTGTATCTTATTGACCGCATCTGCGGCATCACCTGTGGTGAGTTTGATTTCAACCATAGGATGTTCCGCACGAAAACGGTCTAGGATCTGTGGTAAGTGACTGTAGGCCGCAGTGACTGAACAAAACAGACGTAACTCGCCGCTTAGAGATGGGCTTTGTTGATTCAATGAGTGTTTTAGTTGCTGGTATTGCAACAGTGTCTGTTGGGCGAATTGTTTAAATTGCTCACCGGCAAAGGTCAATTTTACAGTGCGATTATCCCGTAAAAATAATGGATGCCCCAAAATATCTTCAATACGCTGAATCTGGCGAGATAATGTGGATGGACTGACATGCATTGCTTTTGCTGTACGACCAAAATGACAGCTTTCAGCCAGATGTAGAAACAGTTTGAGGTCGCGTATATCCATAGCCTATTCTCCTTTTCCTGTCCAATAATCTGTATTGCATAAAGTGCAATGTAGTATTGTTAATATATCAATTTAAGCAATGGCTTTCATGTCATATATTGAAAATATATAAACACCCCACAGGGTGGGGAAATCTAAAAAACAGTCACAGCATTTCATTGCTGAGCGCTGAGCACAACATGATAACGGAGTCACTAATGGCGAATTATTTTAATACGCTGAATTTGCGTCAGCAGTTGGCGCAGTTAGGTAAATGTCGTTTTATGGCGCGGGAAGAGTTTGTTGATGAGACAGGATTCTTAAAAGGTAAAAAAGTGGTTATCGTCGGTTGCGGAGCGCAGGGACTGAATCAGGGCCTGAATATGCGTGACTCAGGTCTGGATATCACTTATGCCCTGCGTAAAGAGGCCATTGAAGAAAAACGTGCTTCATGGCGTAAAGCAATGGAAAATGGTTTTCAAGCCGGCACTTATGAAGAGTTAATACCGAAGGCTGATTTGGTAATTAACTTGACGCCAGATAAGCAACACTCTTCTGTTGTTCGTGCAGTTCAACCATTGATGAAAGAAGGCGCTGCACTGGGTTATTCTCACGGTTTAAATATTGTTGAAGTAGGTGAACAAATCCGTAAAGACATCACTGTAGTGATGGTAGCGCCTAAGTGTCCTGGTACGGAAGTACGTGAAGAATACAAACGGGGTTTTGGTGTTCCTACTTTGATTGCAGTTCACCCGGAAAACGATCCGAAAGGTGAAGGTATGGCAATCGCTAAGGCATGGGCAGCGGCAACAGGTGCGCATCGCGCCGGTGTTCTGGAATCTTCTTTCGTGGCTGAAGTGAAATCTGATCTGATGGGTGAGCAAACTATTCTGTGCGGTATGTTACAGGCGGGTTCACTGTTGTGTTATGACAAACTGGTGGCAGATGGCGTTGAACCCGGTTATGCAGGAAAGCTGATCCAGTTTGGCTGGGAGACCATCACAGAAGCACTGAAACAAGGTGGCATTACCCTGATGATGGATCGCCTTTCTAACCCGGCAAAACTGCGAGCGTATGCTTTGTCTGAGCAGTTGAAAGAAATGATGACGCCGCTGTTCCAGAAACATATGGATGATATCATTTCTGGTGAATTTTCCTCCGGTATGATGGCTGATTGGGCCAATGATGATAAGAAACTGTTAGGTTGGCGTGAGGAAACCGGTAACACTCCGTTTGAGAATTCACCTGAATATGATGGCAAAATCAGTGAGCAGGAATACTTTGATCATGGCGTTTTAATGGTTGCTATGGTGAAAGCTGGAGTTGAACTGGCATTCGAAATTATGGTTGATACCGGTATTATTGCTGAATCTGCCTATTATGAATCTCTGCATGAATTACCGCTGATTGCGAATACTATCTCTCGTAAGCGCCTGTACGAAATGAATGTTGTTATTTCTGATACAGCAGAATATGGTAACTATTTGTTCTCTCATGTTGCGGTCCCACTGCTGAAAGAGAAGTTTATGGGTTCGCTACAGGCGGGTGATTTAGGTAAACTCGTTGTTGATAACGGTATCGATAACGCCCAGTTACGCGATGTAAATGAGGCTATTCGTAACCACCCAATTGAAGTTGTTGGCCGTGTATTACGTGGTTACATGACAGATATGAAACGTATTGCTGTTGGTGGTTGATATTGATAAAGATAAGGGGGAGAAATTCTCCCTCTTTGCATTTAATATTTATCAACCAGTAGAGTCCTTTTTCTTCACAAAGAAAACCGCGTTTCCTTTCTCCCCTTTCTGCTACAATTCTATCCCCTGAGATACTGTCCTGATATAACTTATTAAACATCATGCGATTAAATCCTAGCCAACAACAAGCTGTCGAATTTGTTACCGGTCCTTGTCTGGTCCTGGCTGGGGCAGGTTCCGGCAAAACTAGAGTGATTACCAATAAAATTGCTCATCTTATCCGCATTTGTGGCTATCAGCCTCGTCATATCGCCGCTGTGACGTTTACTAATAAAGCCGCACGGGAAATGAAAGAGCGTATGGCACAAACTCTGGGGCGCAAAGAGGCTAAGGGGCTGATGATTTCTACTTTCCACACGTTGGGGTTGGAAATCATTAAGCGCGAGTACAAAGCGTTAGGAATGAAAAGCAATTTCTCGTTGTTTGATGATCAGGATCAGATGGCCCTGTTGAAAGATTTAACAGCTGATTTACTGGAGGAAGATAAAGATCTATTACAAAAATTGATCTCTGCCATTTCAAACTGGAAAAATGATCTGCTTTCTCCACAGCAAGTTTTGGCATTGGCCCGTTCTGCTCAGGAGCATCAGTTTGCTGAATGTTATCGCCGTTATGATTTACATCTGGCGAGCTGTAATGTATTGGATTTTGACGATCTGATTACCAAACCGACTTTGTTGATGCAGCATGATGATGAAGTCAGAGAGCGTTGGCAAAACCGTATCCGTTATCTGTTGGTAGATGAATATCAGGACACCAATACCAGTCAATATCAACTGGTTAAATTGTTGGTGGGGCAAAGGGCTCGTTTTACGGTGGTGGGTGATGATGACCAGTCGATCTATTCATGGCGCGGCGCAAGACCACAAAATTTGGTGTTACTGAAAGAGGATTTCCCAAAGCTTAATGTGATTAAACTGGAACAGAATTATCGTTCCTCTGGCTGTATTCTGAAAGCAGCTAATATTTTGATCGCCAATAACCCTCACGTGTTTGAAAAACGGCTTTTTTCTGAACTGGGGTATGGTGATCCATTGAAAGTGATTACAGCTAATAATGAAGAACATGAGGCGGAAAGGGTTATTGGGGAGCTGATGGCACATCACTTTATCAATAAGACCCAATATAAAGATTACGCTATTCTCTACCGAGGAAATCATCAATCCCGCGTGTTTGAAAAGATGCTGATGCAAAACCGCATTCCTTACCGGATTTCTGGTGGTACTTCTTTCTTTGCCCGCCCTGAAATTAAGGATTTGCTAGCTTATCTGCGGGTGCTGACTAATCCCGAAGATGACAGTGCGTTCCTAAGAATTGTCAATACACCAAGACGTGAAATTGGTGCGGCTACCATTCAAAAACTGGGTGAGTGGGCGAATCAGCGCAATAAAAGTCTCTATCAGGCTAGTTTCGATCTTGGTTTGGAACAAAGTCTAACTGGCCGCGGTTTGGCGGCATTACAGCGTTTTACTCACTGGATGGATGAGATAACTCGTCAGGTTGAACGAGATCCTTTGCTAGCTGTGCGTGATCTACTACATGGTATGGATTATGAAAGCTGGCTGTACGAAACATCCCCGAGTCCGAAAGCGGCTGAAATGCGGATGAAAAATATTAATCAGTTATTCACTTGGATGAGTGAAATGCTGGAAGGTGATGAACTGAACGAAGCAATGACTTTATCTCAGGTGGTCGCGCGTTTCACATTACGGGATATGCTGGAGCGAGGCGAAGATGGTGAGGAGTTTGATCAGGTGCAATTGATGACTCTACATGCTTCTAAAGGATTGGAGTTTCCCTATGTATTTCTGGTCGGCATGGAAGAAGGGCTGTTGCCTCATCAGAGCAGTATTGATGAAGAAAATATTGATGAAGAGCGACGACTGGCTTATGTAGGGATCACCCGTGCTCAACGGGAGTTATTTTTTACTTTATGTAAAGAGCGTCGTCAATATGGCGAATTAATCCGTCCAGAACCAAGCCGTTTTTTGCATGAGTTGCCACAGGATGACTTACATTGGTCACAAGATAAAAAAATAGTGACAGCAGAAGAAAGAATGCAAAAAGGGCAATCGCGTATCGCGGATATCAAATCGCGTTTAGGGCTTGGACAAAAAAATAAGTCGTAAATATGTTGGAGATTCCCTGTATCACAGAGATACAGGGAAAGTGATTTTATTCAGGTTTGAGTATCCTGCTCGCCTAAAACAAGTGACCATTGAGCATGGCTTTGCCACTGGATTTCCTGCTGTAAAGACTCTGCCCTCAGAGGGTGTTGCATTAGCCAGCCATGAGGTAACGTTATTGTTAACGCTTCATCATTCACTTTTAAATGTAGAGCAGGGAGCGTGTCATCTCGACGACGGTTGGCAAAGATGATAGCTAACCGCAACAGACGACATAAACGTTGAGCTTGTATCAGAGGTAAGGCGTTTTGTTGATTAAAGGAAAACAAATCAATAGGGCCACTCTGGTTCTTTAGCAATGTGGCTAAGAGTTTTTTCTGCGCAGGCGTATAGCCGGGGAGAGCGAGATAATTGATCAGATAGGCTGCATGTGATGGAGCATGATGGAAATCAATACTTAGGCCAATTTCATGTATCAGACAGGCACTTTGTAATAATTCATGACATCGGCTATCAAGCTCCCAAGGTTTAGCAATCTGTTGTAGGAAGTGTTCAGCCAATTGTTTGACCCGTTGAGACTGTTCAACGTCTAACTGAAAACGTCGCTGTATATTTCGTAGTGTTCTGGTACGAATATCTGGTTCTATTGGTAAATCCAGCATGCCGTAAACAAGACCTTCCCGTAAAGCGCCGCCCGCAAGGATCATACTGTCAATATTTAATGCCTGGAAAATCGCTATCAGGATAGCAAGGCCACTTGGGAAAACCAAAGCCCGTTCCAGCGTCAATCCTTCTATTTCCAGCTCTTCCAGCTTACCGCATTCAATCGCTTTATGTTTGAGCTCCTGAAGTTTCGGCAAAGTGATCAGCTCATCCATACCTTGAGCAATCATGATTTCTTGCAGAGCCTGAACGGTACCGGAAGCACCTACACAAATCTGCCAGCCTTGTTCGATCAGTTTTGGGGCAATGGGTTTCAACGTTTCATGTGCGGCAGCTTCGGCTCTGGCGAAATTTTCTTCCGTCAGGCTACGGTCATTAAAGTAGCCTTCAAGCCAGGTAACACAACCCATACTTAGGCTGGATAACTGAGAGGCTTTTGCCCCATTCCCCGTAACCAGTTCTGTACTTGCACCACCAATATCGACAACCAGACGTTTTTCAGGGCCGCCAGTTGTATGAGCAACGCCTTGATAAATAAGCCGAGCTTCATCTTCGCCACTGATTACCTTAACCGGACAATCAAGGATTTCTGATGCTTTTTTCACAAATGCGTCTGAATTTTCAGCGATGCGTAAAGTTGCCGTAGCAACAACGCGGATTTGTGATGGAGGTATATCCTGTAAGCGTTCAGAAAAAATCCTGAGACATTGCCAGCCTCTCTCCATTGCCTGTTGAGATAAGCGGTTATTTTTATCTAATCCAGCGGCCAGCCTGACTTTACGTTTGATTCGTGCCAGTATCTGCATACTGCCGGATACTTCACGCACAACCAGCATGTGAAAACTGTTTGAACCTAGGTCGATAGCCGCATAGAGCGAAGAAGAACTCAGCATCATTTTCAGCCTGAACGTTTACGGTTATTACGTGGTGTATTATTACGATGCGACAAGTTGTTACGACGCTGATGGTTTCCTGAACGCGGACGGTGTCGGCGTTTAGGTACCGGTAAATCTTTCAGCAAGGCTTGACTGTCATATTTGCTGACCGGGATAGGGTGTTGAATATAATCTTCAATCGCTGGCAGGTTTAGTGCATATTCTTCACAGGCTAGGCTGATCGAATAGCCACTTTCACCTGCACGACCAGTACGGCCAATGCGGTGAACATAATCCTCGCAGTCGTCTGGTAGGTCATAATTAAAAACATGAGTGACTGAAGGAATGTGCAATCCACGGGCTGCGACATCAGTTGCAACTAGAATATCAATATTGCCGTTGCTGAATTCTTCCAGAATGCGTAACCGTTTTTTTTGTGCTACATCACCGGTTAGTAACCCAACTCGATGTCCGTCAGCAGCCAGATGCGCCCAGATATCTTCACAACGATGTTTTGTATTGGCGAAAATAATGCATCGATCAGGCCACTCTTCTTCCAATAACGTTTGAAGCAGGCGCATCTTTTCTTCATTAGAAGGATAAAACAGCTCTTCGCGGATACGGTGTCCCGTTTTCTGTAACGGTTCTACCTCGACATACTCTGCATGATTCATTTGCTCAAATGCCAGTTCTCGGACTCGGTAAGAGAGTGTGGCAGAAAACAGTAGGTTCATACGTTCGTTTGCTGATGGCATTCGACGGAATAGCCAGCGGATATCTTTGATAAAACCGAGATCATACATGCGATCAGCTTCATCAAGAACCACAACTTGGACCGCATTCAGATTAATGTGCCCCTGTTTGGTATAGTCGATTAGACGTCCGGTAGTGCCGATAAGGATGTCAACACCGGATCCTAGTATTTTCAGCTGTTTGTCGTAACCATCACCGCCGTAGGCAAGACCCATCTTTAGACCTGTTGCCTGTGCCAGATCTTCTGCATCAGAGTAAATCTGTACAGCGAGCTCGCGGGTAGGAGCCATAATCAGCGCTCTTGGCTGATTGGTTTGACGCTCCTCCGCTGCGGGATGAGTCAGTAAATAATGAAAAGCAGACGCTAAAAATGCTAGCGTCTTCCCCGTACCGGTTTGCGCTTGCCCCGCGACATCACGACCTTCGACAGTGAAAGGCAATGTCAGTGCTTGTATCGGTGTACAATTAGAAAAGCCCTTATTATCAAGAGCTTCTATAACCTTGGGGTGCAAGGCGAAGTCGGAAAACTTCTTTTCTGTCAAGTGTGTTTTACTCATAGTGTGGTAGAATATCAGTTAACCATTGTCTTACGAAAGTGTATCCGCTGAAATAAAGGCAACCTTATATCAGTAATGTTACACTAGCATGGTAAAAAATTATTCTTTGGAGTAAAAAATGAGCGATAAAATTATTCGTTTGAGTGATGCTAGCTTTGATACTGACGTTCTTAAAGCAACAGGTCCGGTTCTTGTTGATTTTTGGGCTGAGTGGTGTGGACCATGTAAAATGATTGCACCTATTTTAGATGAAATTGCCCCAGAATATTCCGGCAAACTGACTATTACTAAACTGAACATTGATGAAAACCCGGCAACTGCTCCTAAATATGGTATCCGTGGTATTCCAACACTGTTGCTATTTAAAGATGGTCAAGTTGCTGCTACAAAAGTGGGAGCACTGTCAAAAACTCAATTGAAAGAATTTTTGGACGCTAATCTCTGATTGAAGAGAGCTCACATTAATACCGGACGTTTAGCGTATACTATTATTTATTTCATTGACCGCTAGACGTCCGTAAAGAAGCGTGATAAGTTAGCGCTACTGCTTGTATCACATACATCATGTTAGAAGTATGTTGCATACTGAATAATCTGTAGTGTCTGATAAGTCTGTTATCTCTGGATAGTCTAAAATATCCAATGGGTTATACGGGAATAATCTGGCGTATAGCTCGTTACGTTGAGATAGTTTTTATAGAAATCAGTAATGTTTCAGCATTATCTCAACAGCGTTTTTGACAGCCTGTCAGTCTTATTTGAGCTCAATCTTAGTACTTCAAATTATTACCTTTTTATATGAATAATGTATTAAAGGTCTGATTTGTTTTTGTACAAAATAAACAGGCACCGATCGATGACGCTGCCATACTATTCACGTTCATAGTTCGAGATATACCCCGAGTTTAAGAACCCACCATTATGAATCTTACCGAATTAAAGAATACGCCGGTATCTGAACTGATTACACTCGGCGAAAATATGGGGCTGGAAAATCTAGCCCGTATGCGTAAACAAGATATTATCTTCTCTATCCTTAAGCAGCATGCGAAAAGTGGGGAAGATATCTTCGGTGATGGCGTGTTGGAGATATTGCAGGATGGCTTTGGATTCCTCCGTTCAGCAGACAGCTCTTACCTTGCCGGCCCCGATGATATCTACGTTTCTCCCAGCCAAATCCGTCGTTTTAACCTCCGCACCGGTGACACAATTTCAGGTAAAATTCGTCCACCTAAAGAAGGTGAACGCTATTTTGCCCTGTTGAAGGTTAACGAAGTTAATTTTGACAAACCAGAAAATGCTCGCAGTAAAATTCTTTTTGAAAACTTAACCCCGCTGCATGCTAATAGCCGACTGCGTATGGAACGTGGTAATGGTTCCACTGAGGATCTGACTGCCCGTGTTCTGGATCTGGCTGCCCCGATTGGCCGTGGACAACGTGGTCTGATCGTCGCGCCACCAAAAGCGGGTAAAACGATGTTGCTGCAAAATATTGCTGCTAACATTGCCCACAATCATCCAGATTGTGTATTGATGGTACTTCTGATTGATGAACGTCCAGAAGAAGTCACTGAAATGCAACGCCTGGTAAAAGGTGAGGTTATTGCTTCTACTTTTGATGAACCTGCTTCTCGTCACGTTCAGGTGGCAGAGATGGTTATTGAGAAAGCAAAACGTCTGGTTGAACACAAAAAAGATGTGATTATTCTGCTTGACTCTATTACTCGCTTAGCTCGTGCCTATAACACTGTTGTTCCCGCATCCGGTAAGGTATTGACTGGTGGTGTGGATGCTAACGCGTTACATCGTCCGAAACGTTTCTTCGGGGCTGCGCGTAATGTGGAAGAGGGCGGAAGCTTGACCATTATTGCGACTGCGTTGGTGGATACGGGTTCTAAGATGGATGAAGTGATTTACGAAGAGTTCAAAGGCACTGGTAACATGGAGCTGCATCTCTCCCGCAAAATTGCTGAAAAACGCGTCTTCCCAGCTATCGATTACAACCGTTCTGGTACACGTAAAGAAGAGCTACTCACCACCTCTGAAGAGCTACAGAAAATGTGGATTCTGCGTAAAATTATTCATCCGATGGGCGAAATTGATGCGATGGAATTCCTTATCAACAAACTGGCTATGAGCAAAACGAATGACGATTTCTTTGACATGATGAAACGTTCATAGTTTTTAACTCAGTTCATGATCATTTTAATTAGCGCCACAGTTTCGTGGCGTTTTTTGTATTCACCGCACTGTTATAGCTATATATGGCATGTATTTTGCAAGCTGTATCTGCTGCCATATATTTGAAATAAATATTAAAAGAATGATGTAAGAGCATAAGGGCCATTAATTTTTTCATATAAGCAGTGTTTTCGTAAGCTAGGCGCTCGTGAGGGTAGATTCTGGCTAGAAAATCATATGTTTTCGGTTGATAAATGACCAGGGTGTGTTTACTTTTTACAGAGAGTTATCATCGTGAATATTCTCAGCATGAATATTGAAATTTTTTATGTTTTTCTATTTTCTTTTGCGTTTTTGTTTATGGCTCGCAAAATAGCAAAGAAAGTTGGTCTTGTTGATAAGCCCAATTATCGTAAGTGTCATCAGGGGTTAGTGCCTCTGGTTGGAGGAATATCAATATTTGTTGGCATCTGTTTTGCTTTTGTTATCACAAAAGAATTTATTCCTCACAAGTGGTTATATTTGGTTTGTGCCGGTGTATTGGTATTTGTCGGCGCATTGGATGACCGTTTTGATATCAGCGTTAAGGTCCGGGCAGCCATCCAAGCTCTGGTTGGTATTGCGATGATGTATTTTGCTGGACTGAAATTAGATAGTCTTGGTTATGCTTTTGGCCCTTGGGACATGACACTTGGACCGTTTAGTTATGTTGTGACACTATTTGCTGTCTGGGCTGCTATCAATGCATTCAATATGGTTGATGGGATAGATGGATTATTAGGCGGATTATCCTGTGTCTCCTTCGGTGCTTTGGGGATCTTACTGTATCAAAGTGGTAATACGGCACTAGCATTATGGTGTTTTGCATTTATTGCTGCCATTTTCCCTTATATTGTCCTTAATCTTGGTTTATTAAGCCAACGTTTCAAAGTATTTATGGGGGATGCGGGCAGTACACTGATTGGTTTTACCATTATCTGGCTGCTCATTGAATCTACTCAGGGGAATGAGCATCCTGTTAATCCAGTTACTGCGTTGTGGATTGTTGCCATTCCATTAATGGATATGGTTGCTATTATGTACCGCCGGTTACGGAAAGGAATGAGCCCATTTTCTCCTGACAGGCAACATATTCACCACCTAGTTATGCGGTCTGGATTCTCATCACGTCAGGCTTTTATTTTAATCACTGTTGTTGCCGCTTTATTAGCCGCTGTCGGCATTACTGGAGAATGGTTGGAATTTGTGCCTGAGTGGATAATGTTGGCACTGTTCTTGCTTGCATTTGTGTTGTATGGCTATTGCCTCAAGCGTGTATGGAAGGTAGCTCGTTTCATTAAACGGCAAAAGCGTCGTATGCGCCGTTCAGCTAACCATTAAACATCTATTATCAGCGGAGGTTCTGTGCAGTGATAAAATCAGAAACGAAATCTATTCAGGATGAACAAGCTCTGGAGCATGAGCTAGATATCAGAGCCTTGTGCAGGGCGTTATGGCATGGAAAGGTATGGATCGTTGCACTGGCAATAATTTTCGCAACCGCGGCGTTAGGAGCATCTTATCTGATGCAACAAAAATGGAGTGCCACCGCAATCACTGATCTGCCTACGACTAATCAGTTGGGAAGTTATTACTCTCAGCAGCAGTTTTTGCGCAATCTGGATACTCACATTAACATTTCACTGGAAACTCAGTTACCGTCTATTCCAGAAGAAGCCTATAAGGAGTTTATCACTCAGGTTGCTGCATATGATACTCGCCGTGAATTTTGGTTGAAATCTGATTATTACAAACAGCAGCAGGAGGGCGATGCCAGAGCTGATGCGGCCTTATTAGATGAATTAATCAATAATATTCAGTTTATTCCTCATGATGATAAAAAAGTGCTGAATGACAGCATTAAACTGACCGCTGAGTCTTCTAGACAAGCAAATCAACTCCTGCGCCAGTACATTTCTTTTGCCAATAGTCGTGCCAGTACTCATTTAAATGATGAAGTAAAAGGTGCATGGGTTACCCGTGCCCAATCTATGGATGCACTGGTTAAGCGCCAAGAAATGGTCGCTAAAGCGGTTTATAACCGCGAAATGAATGTATTACAGCAGTCCCTGAAAATTGCGGAAAAACAAGGGATTCAGCGCAATCAAACGGATACACCGGTGGATCAGTTGCCCGATTCAAAAATGTTTATGTTAGGGGCTCCGTTGTTACAGGCTCAACTTGAGACTTTGGAAGCAATAGGGCCTAAGTATGATGTGGACTATGACCAAAATATTGCAATGTTAGCAGCATTGAATGTTCACCCGACATTACAGGATCAATTCCAGGCTTACCGCTATTTGAGAACACCAGAGGAGCCTGTTACCAGAGACAGCCCTCGCAGAATGTTTTTGATGATCATGTGGGGTGCAGTTGGCGCTTTAGTGGGAGCCGGCGTGGCATTGGTTAGATGTTCGCGTAAATAATCAGATAATTATTAGGAATAACTGTTTCTGAAGGATATTTTCTGCGACTCCAGCAGGAGTAAATGGCATTCAGAGTATTGTTTGCAGGAAAATCTGCAAGTTACTGACTATAAGAGAGTCACTGTGAAAGTGTTGACTGTGTTTGGTACTCGGCCGGAGGCTATCAAGATGGCTCCGCTAGTACACGCATTGGCAGAGGATGAAGCCTTCGAAGCGAAAGTATGTGTCACCGCCCAACATCGGGAAATGTTGGATCAGGTGTTACACCTTTTCGAGATTACTCCTGATTTTGATCTCAATATTATGAAATCAGGGCAAGATCTAACGGATATTACCTGTCGTATTTTGGAAGGATTGAAGCCTGTTTTAGCAGAATTTAAGCCTGATGTTGTATTGGTTCACGGAGATACGACAACAACGATGGCAACCAGTTTGGCTGCGTTCTACCAACGTATCCCTGTTGGTCACATTGAAGCTGGATTAAGAACGGGTGATCTTTATTCCCCTTGGCCGGAAGAGGCAAACCGTAAGATTGCTGGGCATCTGGCAATGTATCATTTCGCTCCGACAAAAAATTCTCACAATAATTTATTGAAAGAATCAATTGCAGATAATCGGGTTTTTGTTACCGGAAATACAGTAATTGATGCGTTGTTGTGGGTACGCGATCGAATAATGAATGACGAGGCTATGCGGAGTAAGCTGGCGAAGCACTACCCGTTTATTGATACTAATAAGAAAATGATTCTGGTGACAGGGCATCGTCGTGAAAGTTTTGGTGGCGGATTTGAGCGAATTTGTGAAGCTTTGGCACAGATAGCCCGTGTTCATCCAGATGTGCAAGTAGTCTATCCGGTTCATCTAAACCCGAATGTCAGTGAGCCAGTAAAGCGCATTTTGCATGATATTGATAACATTATTCTTATTGAACCTCAGGATTATTTGCCATTTGTTTATCTAATGAACCATGCCTATATGCTCCTGACAGATTCCGGTGGTATTCAGGAAGAAGCCCCTTCTTTAGGAAAGCCGGTATTGGTAATGCGTAATACTACTGAACGGCCAGAGGCGGTTGATGCTGGAACGGTACGTTTGGTAGGGACGGAAACAAGAACTATCGTGGAAGAGGTGACTCGATTGTTGACAGACGATGCTGCCTATCAGCGAATGAGCCGCGCTCATAATCCTTACGGGGATGGCGATGCCTGTCAACGTATTCTCGACGCTTTGAAAAAAATCAGGTGACACTATGAGCTTTGAAACTATTTCTGTTATTGGTCTTGGTTATATTGGTTTGCCAACGGCGGCAGCGTTTGCATCCCGTAATAAGAAAGTCATTGGCGTGGATGTCAATCAGCATGCGGTAGAAACCATCAACCGTGGTGCAATTCATATTGTAGAACCGGATCTAGACAAAGTGGTGAAAGTTGCCGTAGAAGGCGGTTACCTGAAAGCAGTGATTGCTCCGTTACCCGCAGATGCTTTTCTGATAGCTGTTCCGACGCCTTTTAAAGCCGATCATGAGCCGGATATGACGTATGTCCGTTCCGCAGCCGAATCTGTGGCGCCAGTTCTGAAAAAAGGTGATTTGGTTATTTTAGAATCTACCTCACCAGTAGGCGCGACGGAGCAGATGGCAGAATGGTTGGCAGCAGTGCGCCCTGATTTAACGTTCCCACAACAGATGGGAGAGGAGTCTGATATTGATATCGCTTACTGTCCTGAACGTGTGTTGCCAGGGCAAGTTATGGTTGAATTAATTAAGAATGACCGTGTTGTTGGTGGTATGACGTCAAAATCTTCAACCAGAGCTAGTGAGCTGTATAAAATTTTCCTTGAAGGTGAATGTGTTATCACTAATTCAAGAACGGCAGAAATGTGTAAGCTGACAGAAAACAGTTTCCGAGATGTAAACATTGCATTTGCCAACGAACTTTCCCTGATTTGTGCTGATCAAGGTATCAACGTGTGGGAATTGATCAATTTGGCAAATCGCCATCCGCGTGTAAATATTCTCCAACCAGGTCCTGGCGTGGGTGGTCATTGTATTGCTGTTGATCCGTGGTTCATTGTTTCTCAAAACCCGAAACAATCACGTCTTATTCATACAGCACGTATGATTAATGATGACAAGCCATTGTGGGTTGTGGATCAAGTAAAAGCGGCTGTTGCGGATTGTTTGGCTGAAAGTGGAAAACGTGCAAGCGAAGTGAAAATTGCCTGTTTTGGTTTGGCATTTAAACCAAATATTGACGATTTGCGTGAGAGTCCAGCAGCCCATATCACCGGTATGATTGCGCAATGGCATGCAGGTGAAACGCTGGCTGTAGAACCTCATATTCATGAATTACCCGCTCCCTTGAAGGAAATAACTCTATTAGTTAATCTGGAAAAAGCGCTGGAAGAAGCAGATATTCTGTTGATGCTGGTAGATCATAATCAGTTTAAAGCTGTAAATAGTCATGAAATTAAACAGAAGTGGATTGTGGATACAAAAGGAGTCTGGCGTTGAGACGTATTCTAATCACAGGTGGTGCAGGTTTTATTGGCTCCGCTGTTGTACGGCATGTTATTGATAATACAGAAGACAGTGTGGTTGTAGTTGATAGCCTGACTTATGCCGGTAACCTGGCGTCTCTTGCCCCGATTGCGGATAGCCCTCGTTATGTGTTTGAGCAGGTTGATATCTGTCAACGCGGAGCGCTGGATCGGGTCTTTGAACAATATCAGCCGGATTGTGTGATGCATTTGGCGGCAGAAAGCCATGTGGATCGTTCTATTGATGGCCCTGCGGCATTTATCGAAACCAACATTGTGGGTACTTATACTTTGTTGGAAGCTGCGCGTGCTTTCTGGCAGAAACTCAATGAAGAGAAACAAGCTGCTTTCCGTTTTCACCACATTTCAACAGATGAAGTGTATGGTGATTTACATGGTGAAGAGGGCCTCTTTACTGAAACAACACCTTATGCGCCAAGTAGCCCATATTCGGCGTCCAAAGCATCCAGCGATCATCTGGTAAGAGCATGGCACCGGACTTATGGTTTACCGGTCGTTATCACCAATTGTTCAAATAACTATGGTCCTTACCATTTCCCGGAAAAACTGATCCCACTGGTGATCTTAAATGCATTAGCAGGAAAATCTTTACCGGTATATGGTGAAGGGAAACAAATTCGCGATTGGCTGTATGTGGAAGACCATGCCAGAGCGCTCTATTTGGTTGTGACAGAAGCTGAACCGGGCAAAACCTACAATATTGGAGGTCATAATGAACGCAAAAATATTGATGTGGTTTGTGCGATTTGTGAGCTTCTGGAAGAGTTTTGTCCTGAGAAACCAGCGGGTATTGCTTATTATCGAGATTTGATTACTTATGTTGCAGATCGCCCAGGCCATGATATGCGTTATGCTATTGATGCGGCGAAAGTTGAACGAGATCTAGGCTGGAGACCACAAGAAACATTTGAATCAGGTATTCGCAAAACAGTTCAATGGTATTTAGAAAATGAAAACTGGTGGCGTAAAGTTCAAGACGGCTCTTATGCCGGTGAACGCCTTGGATTAGGTAAAAACTGAATGACGATGGGGGCAGTAAATATGAAAGGGATCATTCTGGCAGGTGGATCAGGAACCCGGTTGCATCCGATAACACAGGGTGTTTCCAAACAATTACTGCCAATTTATGATAAGCCAATGATCTACTATCCTTTGTCAGTACTCATGCTAGCAGGGATACGTGATATTCTGATTATCTCTACACCAGAAGATTTACCTTCTTTCCGCCGGCTGTTAGGTGATGGTGACAGATTTGGTATTCACTTAAGCTATAAAGAACAGCCATCACCGGATGGTTTAGCTCAGGCATTTTTGATTGGTGAGGAGTTCATCAACGGCGGGCTTTGCTGCTTGGTATTGGGAGACAATATCTACTTTGGACAAGGGTTCAGCCCAAAACTGAGGAATGTTGTTTCCCGTGGAACAGGGGCGACTGTTTTTGGTTATCAAGTGATGGATCCTGAGCGGTTTGGGGTGGTGGAATTTGATGACTCATTCCGCGTTCTTTCCATTGAGGAAAAACCAGAAAAGCCAAAATCCAACTGGGCGGTGACGGGTCTCTATTTCTACGATAATCAAGTAGTAGATTTTGCTAAGCAGGTCAAGCCTTCTGCCAGAGGTGAACTGGAAATTACCAGTATTAACCAGATGTATTTGGAACGTAGTGAACTAAACATCGAGTTGTTAGGGCGTGGTTTTGCCTGGCTGGATACTGGCACTCATGACAGCCTGATTGAGGCCAGTACTTTTGTGCAGACCGTAGAGAAGCGTCAAGGTTTTAAGATCGCCTGTCTTGAAGAGATCGCTTGGCGTAATGGTTGGCTGGATGATATACAGTTAAGAGAAACAGTAAAATCTTTGTCAAAAACTGGCTACGGCCAATATCTGCTGGATCTGCTCCATGTTCGTGCGCGCCAATATTGAACCGTTAGAGTGGGATAGTCACTATTTTGGGCTATCCACCGCTCGCCTTGATTTCACACCTGATGCTGGTCTGCTAACCTCATCTCAGTTAGAACAGTATGCTTTAGTGCAAGCTAAAGTACCTGCGCAGCGATTGGATCTTATTGATGGATTATCCGCGTTGGGCTTTTCGTTAGTGGAAGGGGAAGTAGACCTTTCCTTAATGATTGGCATAGAAAATGCTAATAATGACAACTCTGAGAGTAAGTTGCTTTCGGCTGAGCGGCGAGATATCCCGATGTTGAAGGAGGTAGCTTCCAACGTATTTCCTTTGAGTCGTTTCCGAACTCCGTGGTATCAACCGCAGGATAGTGGTCGTTTCTACGCGACTTGGGTGGAAAAAGCGGTATTGGGGACATTTGATCATCAATGTTTTCTGGTAAATGGGGGTAATGGGCAACCCGCAGGGTTTGTTACCTTACGAGATATAGGAGCAGGAGAGGCTCGTATAGGTTTACTGGCTGTATTCCCAGGAAATATTGGCCGTGGGATTGGCTCAAAATTGATGTTGGCGGCGCAGCAGTGGTGTCAACGCCACCAAATACGGCAGTTAAGGATTGCGACACAAACCAGCAACATTGCTGCTTTGCGCCTTTATACACGCAGTGGTGCGTTTGTTGAAAGCACCGCGTATTGGTTATATAGGGGATGAAATGATTCCATTTAACAGACCACCAGTCGTTGGCACTGAATTAGATTACATGAAGCAAGCAATGGAGAGCGGTAAGCTTTGCGGGGATGGTGGTTTCACCAAGCGTTGTGAAGAGTGGATGGAACAACATTTCAATTGCCCGAAAGTTTTATTGACGCCATCCTGTACAGCTTCACTGGAAATGGCGGCTATTTTGCTGAATGTTCAACCCGGTGATGAAGTTATTATGCCGAGCTTCACTTTCGTTTCTAGTTCTAACGCGTTTGTGCTGCGTGGAGCAACCATTGTATTCGTGGATATTCGTCCGGATACCATGAATATTGATGAAACCAAAATCGAAGCAGCAATTACAGCTAAAACACGCGTGATTGTTCCAGTGCATTACGCCGGCGTAGCCTGTGAAATGGATACCATCATGGCCTTGGCAGAGAAATATAATCTGTTTGTCGTGGAAGATGCTGCACAGGGGGTAATGTCTACTTATAAAGGACGCGCACTGGGAACTATCGGACACATTGGTTGCTACAGTTTTCACGAAACCAAAAACTACTCTTCTGGTGGTGAAGGTGGTGCAGCGCTTATCAATGATCAATCACTGATTTCCCGTGCGGAAATTGTTCGCGAAAAAGGGACTAATCGTAGTCAGTTTTTCCGTGGTCAAGTTGATAAATATACTTGGCGCGATATCGGTTCGAGTTATCTGATGTCGGAGCTTCAGGCTGCTTATTTGTGGGCGCAATTAGAGAAAGCTGAGACAATCAATGAACGTCGCCTTGCCTTGTGGAATACCTATTATCAAGCATTAAAACCGCTGGCTGATGATGGTCTCCTGACATTGCCCGTCATACCGGAAGGGTTGGAGCATAATGCTCATATGTTCTATATCAAGCTGAAAGATGTTGAAGAACGCTCGGCATTCAATAGCTATATGAAGGACGCGGGTGTATTAACGGTATTCCATTATGTTTCTCTGCACACTAGCCCCGGCGGTGAAAAATTTGGCCGTTTTCACGGAGAAGACTGTTTTACTACCTGTGAAAGTGATCGTCTGGTGCGCTTGCCGATGTTTTACAACATAACAGACGCTGAACAGCAGATCGTCATTAAACATATTCGAGAATACTTCGCCTGATATGTCGTTGGCTAAAGCATCAATATGGACTGCGGGCTCCACACTGATAAAAATCGGTGTGGGGCTTTTAATCGTTAAATTACTGGCAGTTGCTTTTGGCCCCAGCGGGGTTGGGCAGGCGGGTAATTTTCGTCAGCTTATCACTGTGCTTGGGGTGTTGGCTGGTGCCGGTATTTTTAATGGTGTGACTAAATATGTTGCTGAATATCAGCAACAGCCGGAAAGGTTGCGGGCGGTACTGGGAACATCTTCTACCATTATTCTTGGGTTTTCCACGCTGTTGGCAGTGATTTTTTTGCTGTTTAGCGGGTCTATCAGTATAGGGTTATTTGGTCATCAAAATTATAAGCCAGTTGTGCAGGCTCTCGCTTTTATTCAAATGGGGATTGCTTTTGCCAACTATTTTTTGGCTATTTTGAAGGGATACCGAGATGCACAGAGGAATGCGCTGGCGATTATTTTTGGTAGCGTGATAGGTGTGATTGCCTATTATCTCTGTTTTATCCTTGGTGGGTATGGAGGTGCTTTGGCGGGTTTGGCTTTAGTGCCAGCATTAATCATATTTCCCGCGGGATTGATGGTTTGGCGTCTCAAAGCGGTATCGATTTCAAGTTTTAAACCCATGTGGGATAAGGTATTGGTTGGTCAGCTTGGCAAGTTTACCCTTATGGCCCTGTTGACTTCCATTACTTTACCAGTTGCCTACATTTTGATGCGAAATTTGCTGGCAGTGCATTATAGTTGGTACGAAGTGGGTATCTGGCAAGGTGTAAGCAGTATTTCCGATGCTTACCTGCAATTTATCACAGCATCTTTTAGTGTTTATCTGTTGCCAACACTTTCACGATTGCAGGGTAAGAGCGAAATATCAAATGAGATAATTAAGGCGCTGAAATTTGTTTTGCCTGCTGTGGCCGTTGCAAGTTTTACTGTATGGCTGCTGCGTGATTTTGCCATTTGGTTACTATTTTCTGACAAATTTACTGCTATGCGTGATCTATTTGCCTGGCAGTTGGTGGGTGATGTTTTGAAAGTGGGTGCTTATGTTTTTGGCTATCTGGTGATTGCTAAGGCTGCGTTGCGTTTTTATGTGTTGACAGAAGTTAGTCAGTTTTTACTGCTTATTGGTTTTGCGCACTGGCTTATTCCTGTAAACGGAGCGTTAGGTGCGGCACAAGCCTATATGGCAACTTACATTATTTATTTCACCCTTTGTTGTGGTGCATTTCTTATTTATCGTAGGCGAGCATGACAACCCTCATTCACGTTTTGGGATCTGATATCCCACATCACAATCGAATAGTATTGCGCTTTTTTAATGACGTCTTAGTACAAGAAATTGGTTTTTTAGCCAAACCGAAGTTTATGGTGGTGACCAAAAATCGCGCTTTACTGGATGATTGCCCGGCATTGGATATGGCATTCTTTGATAGTAAAAAATCTCTGGCACAGGCTGTTATTGCTCAAGCACGTTCAGATAGAGATTGTCGGTTTTTTTTTCACGGCCAATTTAATGTGAGTTTGTGGTTGGCGCTGTTGTCAGGAAAAATCAAACGTAATCAGTTTTGGTGGCATGTTTGGGGAGCGGATCTGTATGAAGACTCCTGTCAGTTAAAATTTCGTCTATTCTATTTCTTGCGTCGTCTGGCACAGCGCCGGGTAGGGCATGTGTTTGCGGTTCGTGGAGATCTCTATTTTTATTCTCAACATCATCCGGACGTACCAACATCATTGCTCTATTTTCCAACCAGAATGGAACCTGCTTTGACAATTGCGGAAAGAATACCTGTTGAAGATGGTAAAATGACAATTTTGTTGGGGAATTCCGGTGATCGATCGAACCGCCATATTACGGCATTGAAAGCAATTCATAAGCAGTTTGGCGATAAGGTGCGAATCATTATCCCAATGGGTTATCCTGAAAACAATCAGGTTTATATTAATCAGGTTGAACAGGCTGCTTTATCATTGTTCCGGCCAGAAAATTTGAACATTATTAAGCAGAATATGGTGTTTGGTGATTATCTGGCATTGTTGCGCCGTTGTAATTTAGGGTATTTCATGTTTAATCGCCAGCAGGGGATTGGAACAATTTGTTTGTTGATACAATTTGGTGTGCCATTTGTACTCAGTCGTCAGAATCTTTTTTGGCGAGATTTAATAGAACAACAGGTGCCGGTATTTTTCTCCGGTGATCCTTTAGATAATCAACTGATTGCAGAAGCGCAACGTCAGATGCTTTCCCTGGACAGAAATGCGATAGCTTTCTTTAGTCCGAACTTTATTGATGGCTGGCGACAGGCGCTGGCGAAAGCGGCGGGAGAGCAGCAATAATGAATTTAACGCAGTTTGGCGGATTATTTGCTGTTTATTTAATATCGCTGGTTTTCATCCTGACGTTGACTTATCAGGAATTCCGGCGTGTACGTTTTAATTTTAATATATTCTTCTCATTGCTTTATTTGCTGACATTCTATTTTGGCTTTCCACTGACGTGTTTGTTGGTTTTCCAATTTGATGTTGAAGTGGTGCCTGTAGACGCCTTACTACACGCTCTACTGGCTTCGACCTGTTTTTATGGTATTTATTACGTCAGTTATAAAACACGGCTAAGAAAGCCGTCTATACAGCCTAAAGCACCTGTATTCACCATGAACCGGGTAGAAACTAACTTTACATGGTTACTACTGGCATTGGTTGCGGTGGTGACAGTAGGGCTGTTCTTTATGCAAAACGGTTTTCTACTGTTTAAGTTACAGTCGTACAGTCAAATTTTTTCCAGTCAGGTTTCTGGTGTTGCTCTAAAGCGATTCTTTTACTTCTTTATTCCTGCCATGTTGGTGGTTTATTTCTTGAAGCCGACACAGTTACGCTGGTTGTTTTTTCTGATGAGCACAGTTGCTTTTGGGATACTGACTTATGTTATTGTTGGCGGAACACGCGCTAATATTATCATTGCGTTCGCGTTGTTTCTGTTTATTGGCATTGTGCGTGGCTGGATAACCTTGTGGATGTTGGTAACGGCGGGCGCAATAGGGATTGTTGGCATGTTTTGGTTGGCACTCAAACGTTATAGTTTGGATGTCAGTGGTGCGGAAGCGTTTTATACTTTTCTCTATCTTACAAGGGACACTTTTTCTCCGTGGGAAAATCTTGCGTTACTGCTGAATAATTACGACAAAATTGATTTTCAGGGATTAGCGCCTATTGTCCGTGATTTCTATGTCTTTATTCCAAGCTGGCTTTGGCCAGGACGCCCTGATGCTGTGTTGAATTCTGCGAATTATTTTACCTGGGAAGTACTGGATAATCACTCTGGTCTGGCAATTTCTCCAACTCTGATAGGTTCTCTGGTTGTGATGGGGGGCGTGTTGTTTATTCCGGTTGGTGCGATTGTTGTTGGATTGATAATTAAGTGGTTTGACTGGATTTATGAATTAGGAAAACAGGAGATTAATCGTTATAAGGCCGCTATCTTGCAGGCATTTTGCTTTGGCGCGATCTTCAACATGATAGTATTGGCCCGTGAAGGTGTGGATTCATTTGTTTCCCGTGTGGTATTTTTCTGTATTATTTTTGGCTTATGTCTGGTAATTGCTAAGTTGTTGTATTGGCTATTTGAGAGTGCAGGGCTTATTAGAAAGCAACCTGGTTGTATCATAAAAACGTCTGTTGCAATGTAAGGGAAGAAAATGGAGCTAAGCAATATTCCTAAATACAGTATTCGTGGCCTGAATATTTGGGGCTTCCGCGATATGGCGCACTTTCTTGACCATATTTTTCAACGCGGACAGGTAAAGACGGGTACTATGGTAGCGATTAATGCGGAAAAAGTTCTGACGGCAGAAGAAGATACAGCTTTAAGCACACTGCTGAGTGACGCAGAATATCTGTATGCTGATGGTATCAGTATTGTACGTGCTATTCGCCGTAAATACCCTGATGCTGAAGTTTCTCGTGTAGCGGGTGCTGATTTATGGGAAGCCATCATGGAACGTGCCGGCAAAGAAGGTACACCTATTTTTCTGGTTGGAGGTAAACCAAAGATATTGAAACAGACTGAAAGCAAACTACGGGCTCAGTGGAACGTCAATATTGTTGGCAGCCAGAACGGTTATTTCACGCCAGAAGAACGTAATGCTGTTTTTGAACGGATTCATGCCAGCGGTGCGGTGATTGTGACAGTTGCAATGGGATCGCCTAAACAGGAGGTCTTTATGCGTGACTGTCGAAAAATTCATTCGGATGCGTTGTATATGGGCGTTGGCGGTACTTATGACGTATTTACCGGCCATGTGAAACGTGCGCCAAAAGCATGGCAGAATTTGGGGCTTGAATGGCTTTATCGCTTGTTATCACAACCAAGCCGTATTCGTCGCCAGTTTAACTTACTGAAATTTCTTGGATATTATTATAGTGGTCGTCTGTAAACCCGCTTCTTGCCTGTCGTGTAAATTTTCGTCAGGTGATGCTTTCGTCAGGTGATACAATGAATTTATTCCACAATATTTATCTAACAGTTTTATCCTGCCAGATTTTCACTATTTATAGTTAATTATTAGATAATTTTTTATTCCACTCAGTGGAAAAACATGTTTTGATCCCTGACCTTTTTATGGCTGATCAACATCAGTCTTGTATGTTTTTATTATTGCATATTACAACATATAACAATGGACAGGGAATTTATGGCAGATCAACAACATAGCTTGCAACGGGGTTTAGAAGCCCGTCATATAGAGCTGATCGCACTAGGCGGCACAATTGGTGTCGGTCTGTTTATGGGCTCGGCCAGCACACTGAAATGGGCTGGTCCTTCCGTTTTGCTGGCTTATATTATTGCCGGAATTTTTGTTTTTTTCATTATGCGATCGATGGGAGAAATGCTGTTTCTTGAACCTGTCACGGGTTCTTTCGCCTCTTTTGGACATAAATATCTCAGCCCATACTGGGGATGCCTCACCGCTTGGGGCTATTGGTTTATGTGGGTGGCGGTAGGAATATCAGAAATAACGGCTATCGGGGTTTATGCCGAGTTTTGGTTCCCTGAACTTCCTCAGTGGGTATCGGCATTGATTGCGGTGGCATTGGTCGCTTTGGCTAACCTTGCGGCGGTACGTCTTTATGGTGAGCTGGAATTTTGGTTTGCCATGATTAAGGTGACCACAATTATTGTCATGATCCTGATTGGCTTGGGATTGATATTTTTCGGTATTGGTAATCAATGGCAGCCTATTGGATTGGGTAATCTGACTGCGCATGGTGGTTTCTTTGCGGGTAATTGGCAAGGGTTTCTGTTTGCGCTCTGTATTGTGGTTGCATCTTATCAGGGTGTGGAGTTGGTTGGTATCACTGCGGGGGAAGCGAAGAACCCTCAGGTGACATTGAAAAAAGCGATTAACAATATTCTCTGGCGTATCCTGATTTTCTACGTGGGTGCGATTTTCATTGTAGTTACATTATTTCCATGGACAGAAGTGGGTTCACAGGGTAGCCCGTTTGTAATGACATTTACCAAAGTGGGGATCACCTCTGCGGCAGCCGTGATTAACTTTGTTGTATTGACGGCTGCGCTTTCCGGCTGTAACAGCGGCATGTACAGTGGTGGGCGGATGCTTTATGCGTTGGCGCAAAACCATCAGCTACCTTCATCACTGACTAAATTGTCAAAGAATGGGGTGCCGGTAATCTGTATTGCCATCACTATCCTGTGTTTGATTGTGGGCTCTAGTTTGAATTATTTGATCCCAAATCCGCAGGCGGTTTTTGTTTATGTTTATAGCGCCAGTGTGTTACCAGGAATGGTACCGTGGTTTGTTATTCTGATAAGCCAATTGCGTTTTCGTCAGTATCATCAGCAGGCACTGAAACAACATGGTTTTAAATCCATTTTGTTCCCTTATGTAAATTACCTGACATTAGCATTTTTATGTTGTGTGTTGATAGGGATGGCAATTAACCCGGATACTCGTTTCTCATTGCTGGTCGGTGGGGGATTTTTGTTAATGGTGTCGCTGATTTATTGGTTGGTGAAGCTTTTTAACGGTAAAAAACCAAAAGCCTGATAGATTGATTTACTGTCACGGTGGTAGTGAATAGGGAAGTTAAGAGCTGGCTTTATCTACGAAATGAGTAAGGTGTAATCAAACGCATCATTTCTTTAAAAAAGCACTGGACAGTATATCATTAAATCCGTACTATCCCCACCCGAAACGGCGTTAAGCGCCCGTAGCTCAGCTGGATAGAGCGCTGCCCTCCGGAGGCAGAGGTCTCAGGTTCGAATCCTGTCGGGCGCGCCATTATTTGCGTGCAAGAGCTGCGGTGATGTGTTGCGCCGTTGGTAATAAGTATTTAGCAGTAAATAGCTGTTATGGTGGCTATAGCTCAGTTGGTAGAGCCCTGGATTGTGATTCCAGTTGTCGTGGGTTCGAGTCCCATTAGCCACCCCATCTTTTTTGTGACATGCGAGGGTGGCGGAATTGGTAGACGCGCTAGCTTCAGGTGTTAGTGTCCTTATGGACGTGGGGGTTCAAGTCCCCCCTTTCGCACCATAAAAAAGAGAAAAGAAAGAGTAGAAAATTTCGGCGAGTAGCGCAGCTTGGTAGCGCAACTGGTTTGGGACCAGTGGGTCGGAGGTTCGAATCCTCTCTCGCCGACCAAATTCCAAAAGAACCCTGCATTGCAGGGTTTTTTGCGTTTTATCCCTTTTTGTCCCCCTGATTTTTTGTTCCCTTTCCTGATCCATATACCTTTAAGTTGTGCTCTGTTGATTCAAATTTAGTGGATTATTTTTTTAAAATAACTATTTGTTTTATATGGTAATTTTTTATTTTTTGTATTTTGAAGACAATCGATATACTAGCTGTCTCAAATAAGAGACTTATAACAAATTGAATTATAATGAAAATAATAAATACCTTATGTTTTGTCTCAAATAAGAGACAGTGCATGAGATGGATTTTGTGATGATTCGATTTCTTGTTGTAATAAATAGAGAAATAGCTGATGAAGCGAGGCAGTTTTCATTTAAATAAAAGCTGGCACATTAAATGCATTGTTACAAACGTAGATGCTCATCCTATTTCTTATGATTGCATATGCTTCATAAACCCAGGGATGATGCAGAGCCGATTATCGGTGCCTATTGTCCATGTCACAGATGAGTAATTTTCATCGCCGACCGGACTCAACGTTGAGTGAGGCACTATCCGTCTGTAGACCTGATTGTATTTGTACACCTATCTTTTGTTTTTAAGGTAGGTGTTTTTTTTATTTTTAAAAGACATATCTGGTAGGTTTATATACTGTTTAGATATTACTATCTAATATAAACAGAACTGAAAATATGATGGTTAGTTTTTTTAATATAAAATTAATCTAGCTACTTCATTCCTAAACTTATCTTAAGGGGAATATTGATGTCAAAAATGATTGGATGCTTTGGTTGTGGTCGAATGTTGCATGAGTCTGCACAATCGTGCCCACATTGTGGCGCGATGATAAGGGCCTATTCTTCTGGTAGTCAAAGCCGCATTGTTGCTGCACTGTTGGCGTTTTTTCTTGGTTCCTTTGGCGCTCATAAATTTTATCTGGGCAAAATCGGTATGGGGATTTTATATCTGTTATTTTGCTGGACATTTATCCCTGCACTTATCTCATTTATTGAATTTATTATTTATCTTTGCACTTCCGATGAAGATTTTGCTAAGAAATATGGTTAGAAAAATGCCCCGTGTGGGGCATTCAGATTATTGACAAAGTGCTGGTTTTTTATCCGGCACTTTGTTTTAATTAAATCCCATTCACCAAACGGAGCTTACTGCTATGTTAAGAACACCTCTTCCTCAGACTTTCCCACCAGAAACGCTCTCACTTGACGAGCGGTCGTTTTTGATATTACTGATGTGGTGATAAAAAATTGGCCTCGGCCACTTCCGCTAATAGGTCAGAAAAATTTATCTGAAATATCAATAGATGTGACATAAGTCTCAATTTTTCCCATTAAAAATTGATCCTCATTTGATGTAATATTACAGACAATTTCTTCAATAATGGATTGTGTTATGTTATTAATTGCTTTTCTTTTGTCGATATTTGTGATTTTTTTTATGCTATCTATGGTAGCTAATTATTCTATATTAGGAAGAAATTTAAAAAAACCATATTAGTGTCGTTATTAATGACTATTATTGCAATATTCAGCCATGTTTCTCCTATGATTATGTATCAATGGTTTTTTTAATTGTTTTTTGTATAAGGTCACGCATTTAATGTGCGACCTTTGATGATGGATATTAATGCTATTGCTTTTCAATCAATGGCTTGACTTTGTTTTCATAAACATCTTTATCGACCTGGAAATTTACATTTTTTTCCACTCCCCTGTGATATCAAACGGAGTTCCATTAGGATTCCACTCTTTACCAATTAAATCTTTCATATCGTATGGGTCTGTAAATTCGTCATAAAATCTATAATTTATTACGCCAGATATATTATATTTATCGCCAATATTTTCAGCCTTGGTATCTTTCAAAGTTCCGCTTACTGTTGCACCTACAATAGCCCACAGAGGATCGACAACTTGTATTTTTGCTTCCTTAGCGAAATCATAATTATTTTCAAAATAAATTCGTTCGCCACTTTGAATTTGTGAAATATAACTTTGATATAAAAAAGTTCTTCATGCGTTATACTCATAAAATTTCTGCTAGCTGCTTGAAGATCTTCGTCAGCTAGTTTTTTTGTTCATTAATAATGTGTTCTAGTTTATCTTTTTGTTCCTGATTTAAACTAGAAATACCATGACTCACGCCATGCGTTATCCGGGAGATGAGATGGTAGATCTTTACAGCCACCGGTGGGAAATAGAGCTGGGTTATCGCGAAATCAAACAGACTATGTTATATGTTACTGAACAAATTAACCCTGAGGAGTAAAAAGCCGGAACTGGTGGAGCAGGAGCTATGGGGCGCGTTATTGGCCGAATCAACTGAGCTTCTCAGAATCGTGCGGCATGGTAATGAGAATGCTGATGATGTTACAGGGTGCTTCGCCGGGCAGAATCCCAGAACTGATGCGAGGTCTGGAAAGTATAGCGTAGTCACTGAAGTTGCCGACAAGGAGGGAAAGGGCCTTCCCGAGAGTGGTAAAGGAAAGGCCATATAAGTACAGAAAGGCTCAGAAAAACAGCCAGTCAGTTGCTTAACTGACTGACATTACCCCGTGCGGGGCATTTTTAATCATCGGCATGAAGACTTGCTAATAATGGATGAGAGATCACGACATTACAGCACTATTGCTATTAACGAGATCACTCTTCACGACATTACTCTCGCGCTTCAAAGTGAGCATTAATCCTTCACGACGAACCTGTGCGGCCTCTTCTGGTTTACGCAGTTTATCCAATGCGTCTGCTAACCATACATAATCATGTGCATCAGGACGTTGGGCTAATGCGGTTTTAAAGTCTTTTACTGCTTTTTCCCATTCTCCGTGACGCAAAGCAACTTGTCCGAGCGTACTGTTTAGCAAGGGAGTTGAACCATGTTGTTTTAACTGATGATCCAATGCGTTTTGTATCGGCTTTGGATCTTCGCTTTTTAAGCGTGGGATCAATAAGAGTAAACGTTCGTCGTATTGACGTTTTAAACTTTCCAGGATGATCTTTTGTGCAGTTTCATGGTCATCACATTCAATTAAGTGTTCAGATATTGCAACTTGTAAAGCCACATCATGGCGAATTTTTCGGCTTTGATCGTGCCACCAACGTTTTAAGCCTTCGCTGCCTTGTTCTGCCATGTACTGATTCATCAGACCGATATAGGCTTGCTGGCGCAATTTGTGAATTTGTAACTCATCATGTAGATGGATTTTTTCCATTACCGGTAGTATATCAATCAGTGACTGGTAAGCTCCTGACTTCATATAAGCCTGTTCAGCCAAGCGTAAGACTTCTGGATGACGTGAAGCTTGATTTAATAGCTTGTCTACACCATGACGGGCTGCGTGAATTTCACCTTGCGTGAGTTGAATACGTACACGGGTAATATCCACAGGCAACTGGTTATTATCTGCGACTTCTGTCGCGCGTTGTAAATATTGATTGGTACGAAATTCATCTCCGCGTTGTTGGGCTGCTTCAGCCGCCAGTAAGTAGTTGACCACAGGTTGTTCTGCATGGTCAGCGTTACGGGTCAGTAATTGCTCAACTTGTTTGAAATCGCCTTCTGCCAGTTTGATCAGCGCTGCTTTTGTTTGAGCATGGGCACGGCTGCGTTTGCGTCCAAGGAACCAGCCACGGGTACGTGAGCCTGTGCGTATAACTCTGCGGTAGCACCAGCCAAGGAGGCAGAGTGCCAGTTGTAAAAGAACAAATATAATAAACAGGCCGGTAACACTGGTTTCAATGTTGTAATTGTCAGTTTGAATCAGAACATATCCCTGATGGCCGGCAACGATTGGGCCAAGCACAATACCAACAATGAGTACCACAAACAGTAATAGAACTTTCAGCATAACTTAACCCTCCTGATTGGTTTCAGAAGATTGGGAAAGTAGGCTGCGAACCCGGGTTTGCATCAGTTTTTCCAGTAAAGGCTGGCTTGAAAGGTGGTCTGGCGCAGTGATGGAAACAGGTTGCTGGCTTAATGAATCAATTTCTTCCAAGAATGCTTTGGTATTGGGATCATTGATATCAAAGTAAGCTCTAACCCAAGTTGAAACCGTTTCTAATGATTGTTTAAAAACTTCACCTTGATGACGCGGTATTGCTTGGGCGGCAATCAACAGACGGGCTCGGATATTTTCTCGTAGATAGATATCTTGATTTGGTGCCAGTAATGGCTCTGCTGCGGTATCCCGGCGACGGATGGTAATGAAATTATCCATGAAACTCTTCCAGCTTTTGCTCAGATTCTGGCGCCATTCAGATAATGTACCGGTTAATTCATCATTATCTTCGTCCATTGGCGAACCATCGGTTGTATTGTCAGCCAGACGCAGGTTATCTACTTGGTTAGAAAGCTGATTAACTCGCAGGATAATGCCGTCAAAATCAATCTGACTAATGGCAGATAATGTACTGATGTCTTGTGTAATTGCACGACGGATTTCAATCAGGCTTGGATCATTCATTTCAGAGAGACTGGCATCTGCATTTTTCAGCAGAGCAGCGGCGGTGACTACATCTTGATCATTCCATAATTTCCGGCCTGCCATTTTGACCAGAAAATCAGCTTGTGCCAGTAGCCAGCTTTTTACATCAGAGCTGGATAACGCAGAGATTTTGGCTTGTAACTCTTGTAGGCTATTATCTAGCTGATCATTTTGTGCGGCGAAATGGCTTAAAGTCTGTGATTGTTCTTTAAACAGCGCTTCAATATGCTGTTTATCCTGTGATTGCTGTTGTTTCAGTGATTCCAGTTGTTGGCGTAGCTCATGGTTCTCTGCTCTCAATAAATGGCTTTGTTGCTGTCCGTAATAATAAAGACCGCCACCGATTGCCAGCATGATTGCAATAGCAATAATGTTTTTTAGCGTACCAGAACGTTCTTGCTTTTGAGGCGCGGTTTCGAGCTGTTGCAAGTTTTCAACCGTAGTTTTTGTTTGTTCAACTGTCTCGGCGGACTGTTTTTGCTCCGTCATAGTGGGCATCCCATGTCAGTTTATTCTAGTGCCTGAATTAAGGCATCGTTATCTGCACTTTTTGCAACTTTAACATCCTGCCAGCCCAAGTTCCGGGCGGTATGTGCAAGACGCTCGCTTACCACAATCAGGTGGCAATGCAATAACCACCTGTTTCGATCACTTTCAGGTATTAAGTTATATAATAGTTGCAGTATTTCGCCACTGGTTACAACTAAAGTTTGTACTCCATACTTTTGCCAGTGGGCACTGAATTCTGCTGCCGGGTAGTCTACTGGCTCGCGGAAATAACATTCACAATAATTAACTGTGACGCCTCTTTCTGTCAGCGTCCGGGCAATAAGTTCACGTCCGCCATTTCCTCTGAGCAGCAAAGCTTGTTTATTTTCAACCTGATGTAGTGATGGTAGTTTTAGCAAGATTTCGCTGGTCTCACCCTCTGATGACCAGATAACATTCATATCCGTTAGTTGATGAAAAGCCAGAGCGGTTGATCTGCCGATAGCATAATAAATCAGCTTGTTGGGCCATAAAAGATTAATTTTATTTAACTGAGAGTTTGCATAATAAACTGCATTTTTTGACAATAGAAATACCATATCACAGGTATTTAGATGGTTAAGCTTCTCAGCTAGCTGTGGCAGCTCTGAACCTGGGTGAATATTGATTAAAGGTGCGCTGAAAGCTGTTTTTCCCGCAGCCTGTAACTTTCTGACTAGTTCCTCTCCGGCAGGAGCAGGGCGAGTCACCAGAATACTCATGTGGAGGGATTTCCTCGATAAACTTTGGTTAGAATTTCCCGTGCTCCCCGTTCCAACAACTCTTCTGCCAATTCAACCCCTGCCTGGCAGGCATCTTTTGGGAAAGCCGTTCTCTCACCGCGAATAATAACGCTACCATCAGGTGCGCCAACTAATGCCCGTAACCAGATTTTCCCGTCCTGCCAGATAGCATAGCTACCTATTGGTACTTGGCAGCCTCCTTCCAGCCGGGTATTCATCGCACGTTCGGCAAGAACACAAGCTTCTGTATCATAGTGGTTTAATGGTGCTAACAGAGTTTGTGTTTGTTGGTCGTCGAGGCGGCATTCAATTCCTACCGCGCCTTGACCAACGGCAGGTAATGATTGTTCCGCCGTCAATGGCGTACGGATACGCTCATGCAGTTTTAACCTTTTCAATCCTGCGACGGCGAGGATAATTGCATCATAGTGACCATTATCCAACTTGTTCAGACGGGTTCCAACATTGCCCCGAAGGTCACGGACAATCAGATCAGGACGGAATACACGGAGTTGACACTGGCGGCGTAAACTTGATGTGCCAACGATGCTGCCTGTTGGCAATTCATCAAGAGAGTGATATTTCACAGAGACGAAAGCATCACGTGGATCATCACGTTCACAAATAGTGACCAGACCTAGCCCCTCAGGAAAAGAGATCGGGACGTCTTTCATTGAATGGACGGCGATATCGGCTCGGCCTTCAAGTAGAGCTAATTCTAACTCTTTGACAAATAGCCCTTTTCCTCCAATTTTTGCTAGAGGCGTGTCCAGAATAATATCGCCCTGGGTTACCATCGGAACCAGTTGAACTTCCAAATCTGGGTGACATTGTTGTAGTTTTTGTTGAACATACAGCGCCTGCCACATGGCTAGAGGGCTTTGTCGGGTTGCGATACGGATGGTTTTAGTTGACATAGATGTTTGTATTTCTCAGGCTTTTCAGCCGTCATATAAATGAAAAACATAGCACTCGTTTTAACACTTCATCACTTTTTTTTCCAGCTAGGAGGCTGAGAAGAAGAGATGCCAGTTATGTTAAATCATAAAATAAATTTTAATTTTTAAATTATTTTGATATCTATAAAAATAGATTGATTTAATTATGAATTAACTTTTCAAGTAAATTATTTCTGTAATTAAAGAATTCCGAATGGAAAAAATCATTAATTAAAATATAGCCAACGGAGTCATTTTTATAGGGTTGATGATAACAAGGTATTACGCGCATTAACTTGAAAAAATGGGTAGAGAAAATTTCTTTCGTATAAGAAAGTATAAACGGTATGGGTTTTTTGATTATTCCCATATATAACAATGTATTATTTGATTTTCCGTACGATAAGGCATCGAATTCAATTGCTTTACTGACTTTACGGTTTATCGACAAGGTGTTAAATTGATCACGTTTCCGGTAATAAATTGGTAAAAATCATTCTAAATAATTCCATCGAGCTATAACAGCCGGAAACGGGGGATTTATCTGGGCACTGGAACTCAATCGGGCGAGACGTCTTGTACCTTTATATCGAAACACTGAAGCAGAGACTGGATGCGATAAACCAACTCAGGTTAGAACGCGCCTCTACCGCCATGAGTGCGGAATTTAAACAGGTATACAGTTTACTGCCAGTATTATTGCATTATCATCATCCGATGATGCCAGGTTACATTAACGGTAATGTTCCCTATGGCGTATGTTTTTTCGTGCATGATGAAGCACAAAAATCTTATCTTAATGATTTAGAAAATAAATTAGATCACTTCATAGAACAGCCTGCCAATGGTGAACTTCCTATTACCGGTATTTACTCAATGGGCAGTACTTCATCAATCGGGCAGAGCGGTTGTTCTGATTTGGATATCTGGGTATGTCATCAGTCATGGCTTGATAATGATGAGCGCCTTTTGCTGCAACGTAAGTGTACGCTTATTGAACAGTGGGCGGCAGCGCTTAGTATTGAAGTCAATTTTTTTCTTATTGATGAAAACCGCTTTCGCCATAATGCGAGTGGTAGCCTCGGTGGTGAGGACTGCGGTTCTACTCAGCATATTCTGTTACTTGATGAATTTTATCGTACCGCTGTACGTATGGCGGGTAAGCGTTTGTTATGGGAAATGGTGCCCGTAGAAGAAGAACGCCATTATGATGAATATGTTTTATCGCTTTATGCGCAAGGTGTTCTGACGCCAAATGAGTGGCTTGATCTCGGTGGATTGGGTGAACTATCTGCTGAAGAGTACTTTGGTGCTAGCTTATGGCAACTCTACAAAAGTATCGATTCCCCTTATAAAGCCGTATTAAAAAGCTTGTTACTGGAAGCCTATTCTTGGGAATATCCCAATGGTAAGTTACTGGCAATGGAGATGAAACAGCGCCTACATGCGGGTGAAATAGTTTCCTTTGGCCTTGATGCATACAGCATGATGCTTGAGCGTGTTACCCGTTATCTGATAGAAATTAATGATACGACCCGTTTAGATCTAATACGTCGATGTTTTTATTTAAAAGTTTGTGAAAAGCTCTCTCTAAATCAAGATGATAAAGGCTGCATTGGCTGGCGACGTCAGGTTTTGACCCAATTGGTCTATGAGTGGAAGTGGGATCCAGAACGGTTGAAAATTTTGGATAACCGCAACTCATGGAAAATTGAACAGGTTCGTGATGCGCATAATGAACTGCTCGATACCATGATGCAGAGCTATCGTAATCTTATCCGTTTTGCTCGCCGTAATAATCTGAGTGTCAGTGCCAGTCCACAGGATATTGGTGTGCTGACGCGTAAACTTTATGCTGCATTTGAAGCATTGCCAGGAAAAGTAACGCTGGTTAATCCGCAAATTTCGCCAGACCTATCAGAGAAAAATTTAACATTTATTTATGTCCCTCAAGGACGTGCAAACCGTAGCGGTTGGTATCTCTACAATCAGGCTCCGGCTATTGGATCGATCATTGGTCATCAACCTCTGGAATATAATCGTTATCTCAATAAACTGGTGTCGTGGACCTACTTTAACGGTTTATTAACAGAAAAATCGTCTATTCATATTCATCATGGCGAAACTCAATGTGATGAGCTGAAGCTGCATGAATTGATTAATGATATTTCTACTCATTTTCCCATCCGTCTGCCATCACCGACACCGAAAGCACTCTATAGCCCATGTGAAATTCGCCATTTGGCAATTATTGTCAATCTGGAAAAAGATCCGACCGCTGAATTCTCCAATCAGGTTGTACATTTTGATTTCCGTAAGCTTGATGTATTCAGTTTTGGTGAATCGCAACAGTGTTTGGTAGAAAGCATTGACTTACTTTATCGTAATTCATGGAATGAAGTGAGGACTTTACACTTTAGTGGTGGGCAATCTGTGCTGGAAGCGTTGAAGACCATATTGGGTAAAATGCATCAAGATGCTGCACCGCCAGCGGCTGTTGAAGTGTTCTGTTACAGCGAACATTTACGAGGGCTTATCCGAACCCGGATCCAGCAACTGGTATCTGAATGTATTGAATTACGTTTATCCAGCAATCGTCAGGACCCTGGTCGTTTTAAAGCATTACGTATTGCCGGCCAGACTTGGGGGCTGTTCTTTGAACGTCTTAACGTATCTGTGCAGAAATTGGAAAATGCCGTGGAATTCTATGGGGCAATTTCTAATAACAAATTGCATGGGTTGCCGGTGAAAATTAATACCAAAGAGACACATTTGCCTGCGGTGGTTGATGGCTTTGCCAGTGAGGGCATTATTCAATTTTTCTTCGAAAATACGCAAGATAATCAAGGTTTTAATATTTATATTCTGGATGAAACCAACCGGGTAGAAATTTATTCTCATTGTGAGGGAAGTAAGGAAGAATTGGTACGTGACGTCAGTCGGTTTTATTCTTCATCTCATGATCGGTTTACCTACGGATCAAGTTTTATCAACTTTAACTTGCCACAGTTTTATCAGATTGTGCAAATGAAAGGCCAGATTCAGGTGATTCCATTTAGTGAATCATCTTTTTCACATTTGTGTGTGGCTCATGATGGGGAAAATGAAGAGCAGCCAGAACCTTATCGTTTTGTGTCACATTACTGATTTACCCCGCGATGCGGGGTAGGTTCAATTATGGAAAACTGAACTGTTCGCCACTTTGTTCGCTGATGGCGTGTGCTAGCATGGTTAAAAAATTGTCACCATTGCGGTCACAAATCCACTGACTTTCTTTGTAGTCAAAATGATAACCACCGCCTTTGGTTGCCAACCAGATTTGATGGAAAGGTTCCTGGCGATTGATAATAATTTTGCTGTCATTATCAAAGCTCAGGGTCATGACGCCGCCATTGGTTTCACAGTCGATATCAGCATTGCCATCATAATTATCTAACTGCCCTTCGATATAAAGCATCAGTTGGTCAGCTAACTGGTGAAATTCACTGTCGTTCATCTTCATTTCCTATTTGCTTTTCGAGGTCTAACTGCGATTATAGAGAATATTGACGTATGAATTACAGGCATTAATGCAATGAAGAAAAAATTACGCGGATTTCTGGCTATCATAACCTTATTTGTACTTTCCGGCTGTGGACTGAAAGGTCCTCTCTATTTTCCTCCAGAACAACCATCGACAGAGAAGGCGACAACTGCGTCTCAGATTTCCCCAAATACTGGGCAGCAAGGGCAGAAAGTGGATAGCACCTCTCAGAAATAAGCGAGATAAGCCGATAGTCAGTAGCTACGGTTTACGGTGGAGCATTATATGCAGTTCTCCAAAATGCATGGTCTAGGTAATGACTTTATGGTCGTTGATGCTGTGACCCAAAATGTTTATTTCTCACCAGAATTGATCTGCCGTTTGGCAGATAGACATACTGGTGTGGGCTTCGATCAATTATTAATTGTTGAAGCACCTTATGATCCGGATATGGATTTTCACTATCGTATTTTTAATGCTGACGGCAGTGAAGTTGCGCAGTGTGGCAATGGAGCGCGTTGTTTTGCCCGTTTTGTCCGTCTTAAAGGATTAATTAATAAGCGTGATATTAAAGTCAGCACGCAATCGGGGCGGATGATGCTGAGCATCACCAATGATGATCAGGTTTGCGTTAATATGGGGGAACCTGAATTTGAGCCGCATCATGTACCATTTCGTGCGTTAAGGGCGGAAAAAACCTATATTTTACGGGTAGTAGAGAGAACCGTTCTTTGTGGGGTTGTCTCTATGGGGAATCCTCATTGTGTGATTCAAGTGTCAGATGTGGAAACGGCCGAAGTAGATATTTTAGGGCCAGCTTTGGAAAGCCACGAAAGATTTCCTGAACGGGCGAATATTGGTTTCATGCAAATTTTAAACCGTGGTCATATCCGCTTACGGGTTTATGAACGTGGCGTTGGGGAAACCCAAGCTTGTGGCAGTGGTGCTTGCGCTGCGGTGGCAATAGGCATTCAGCAGCAACTGCTCGACAATCATGTTCGGGTAGATTTGCCGGGAGGTTCACTGTTTATCTGTTGGGATGGGCCGGGAAAACCGCTCTATATGACGGGGCCGGCGATGCATGTTTATGATGGTACAATTCACCTGTAATCGAGTCTGTTTTGAGCTGCGGAGCATCAGAGATGGAGAAAAAAGAAGAGCAGTTAAGCATCAATGGCATACTTGATGATCAGACTGTTGTGGATTATTTGTTGGAAAACCCCAATTTCTTTATCCGTAATGCATGTGTCGTTGAACAGATGCGGATTCCTCACCCGGTAAGAGAAACGATTTCTTTGGTTGAATGGTATATGAGCCGTCAGAGAACGCGAATTGCTTATCTGGAAGAAGATATAACTCTGCTCATGGAGCAGGCCAGAGAGAATGAACAACTGTTTGAGCAGTTGCTTAAATTACTTGTTAATTTAGTTGCGGCAGAGAGTTTACAAGATATGCTTGGTCGGTTAAGTTCATGGGCTAAGAATATGGGACTAAATAGTGCCAGTATTCGTCTTTTCAATGATAAATGGCATATTGGTGCACCACTTAATGCGCCTGATTTAGCGCTTGCTCGCAATGCTTTTGAACCAATCCGTATTCAGCGTTTTGGTAATAAAAACCACTATCTCGGTATGCTAAATGGGCCGGAAATTCTATTGTTGTTGCCGCAAGTTCGGCATGTCGGTTCGGTTGCCGTCTCTCTACTGGGAACGAGGGGCGAATTGGGGATGGTGATATTTAATAGTCGAAATCATCAACATTATCAAGCCGGTATGGGAACTGACATGCTTGAGCATCTGGCTAATTTATTGCCGGATATATTGTCTCGTTGGATTAAACGAATATGATGCAGGAAATTGACTGGTTACTGGAGCCGATTGAGGCATTTTTGCGGTATCTCAGGGTAGAGCGTCGGTTAAGTCCAGTGACTATCACCAATTATCGTCGCCAGCTTGCCACATTGGCTGAGATGGTTTTAGAAATGGGTGTCAGCCAATGGAAAGATCTTGATCCAGCGAAAGTGAGAATGTTGGTAACACGTAGTCGTCGGGCTGGCTTACAGTCAGCGAGCTTGGCGTTGCGTTTATCTTCCTTGCGCAGTTTCCTTGATTGGCAGGTGACTCAAGGGGAAATTTCCGTTAACCCGAGTAAAACCGTCAGCACGCCGGGAACCAAGCGTCACTTGCCGAAAAATATCGATGTGGATGAAGTGAACCAGCTGCTGAATATCAATTTTAATGATCCATTATCGGTGCGTGACCGGACGATGTTGGAAGTGATGTATGGTGCTGGATTACGTTTGTCGGAGTTGGTGAGCCTTGATTGCCAGCATCTGGAGCTTGAAAGTGGAGAAGTATGGGTTTCAGGTAAAGGCAGTAAAGAGCGGAAGGTGCCTTTGGGACATACCGCGGTTGAATGGCTTAATCGTTGGTTGGCAATGCGGGAACTATTCGAGCCGGAGGATAATGCCGTTTTTGTCTCAAAGAGTGGGCGGCGGATATCAACTCGTAATGTACAAAAACGGTTTGCTCAGTGGGGAATACGCCAGGGAATGAGTAGCCATATTCATCCTCATAAATTGCGCCACTCTTTTGCCACTCATATTCTGGAATCTAGTGGTGATTTGCGCGCAGTTCAGGAATTACTTGGTCATGCCAGCCTATCTTCCACACAAATCTATACTCATTTGGATTTCCAGCATTTGACAAAAGTGTATGATGTAGCCCATCCCAGAGCCAAACGGGGGAAATAGTAATGCGTTTTTACCGGCCTCTTGCGCCAGTGTTAGCGATGACATTTGATCTGGATGATACGCTGTATGATAATCATCCAGTTATGGATAAAACGGAAGAGGAAGTACTGAATTTTGTACGGCGGTATGATCCTAGGTTCAGTCATCTTAATCATCAGGATCTATGTGCTTTCCGTGAATTGACACTTGAGCAGTATCCTGAAATTTGTCATGACATGACTTTATGGCGCTGGCACTCTTCAAAGTTGATGTTTTGCCATTACGGTTTTAGCCGTGAAGATGCTGATCGGGGGGCAGATGATGTCATGGCGCATTTCACCCTCTGGCGTAATCGGATTGATATTCCTGAATCAACACATAAGACCCTGGCGGCACTTGCTGAACAGATGCCACTAGTAGCCATTACTAATGGCAATGCAGAACCCGCTGCTTGTGGTCTTGCCCCTTATTTTAAATTTGTGCTGAAAGCTGGCCCTGATGGGCGTTCAAAACCTTGCAGCGATATGTACTGTTTGGCTGCGGATCGTCTGGGTTTAGCGCTTGGGCAAATCTTACATGTCGGTGATGACTTGAATACTGATGTGGCAGGGGCACTGCGTAGTGGTATGCAAGCTTGCTGGATGAATACTAAGAATAAAAAATTATTGCAGACGATGGAAAGCTGCCTACTGCCTCACATTGAGATTTACGATTTGGCTTCTTTGACAGCATTGATATAATCAAGAAATTATTCTGTATAAAAACACAGCAGCCTCTGGGCGCTGTCTAATCAATTGATGGTAACTATGGACGTCTCCTATCTGCTCGAAAGTCTGAATGACAAACAACGGGAAGCTGTAGCTGCTCCGCGAACCAATATGTTGGTATTAGCTGGCGCAGGGAGTGGTAAAACCCGGGTTTTGGTACACCGAATTGCTTGGTTGTTGTCAGTGGAGAAGGCTTCGCCATTTTCCATTATGGCGGTGACTTTCACCAACAAGGCGGCGGCGGAGATGCGCCATCGGATTGAAAACTTGATCGGTACCAGTCAGGGAGGGATGTGGATTGGTACATTCCACGGTTTGGCTCATCGTTTGTTACGAGCCCATCATCTGGATGCTAATTTGCCACAGGATTTTCAGATTCTTGACAGTGAAGATCAAAATCGCCTGCTTAAACGCATTATCAAAGCAATGAATTTGGATGATAAACAATGGCCAGCTCGTCAAGGCATGTGGTACATCAATGGTAAAAAAGATGAAGGATTGCGGCCCCAGCATATTGAAAGTTATGGCAATCCTGTTGAGGCGACATGGCAGAAAATTTATCAGGCTTACCAGGAGGCTTGTGATCGAGCCGGGCTGGTGGATTTTGCCGAGCTTTTACTGCGAGCTCATGAGTTGTGGTTGAATAAACCTCAGATCCTGCAACATTACCGTGGCCGCTTTACTAATATTCTGGTGGATGAGTTTCAGGACACTAACAGTATTCAATATGCTTGGATTCATCTGTTGGCAGGGGAAACAGGCAAAGTGATGATTGTCGGGGATGATGATCAATCTATTTATGGTTGGCGTGGGGCTCAAGTTGAGAATATTCAGCGTTTTCTGAAAGATTTTCCCGGCGCTGAAACTATCCGTTTGGAGCAGAACTACCGTTCCACCAGTAATATTCTGAAAGTTGCCAATACACTGATTGCTAATAACAGTGATCGTCTGGGTAAAAATCTGTGGACTGATGGTGTAGAGGGTGAACCTATCTCCCTTTATTGTGCATTTAATGAACTGGATGAAGCCCGTTATGTGGTTGGCCGGATAAAAAACTGGCTTGAAAATGGTGGTGCCCTGAAAAACTGTGCCATACTTTACCGCAGCAACGCTCAGTCCCGTGTACTGGAAGAGGCGCTGTTACAGGCATCAATGCCATACCGTATTTATGGTGGTCAACGATTCTTTGAACGTCAGGAAATTAAAGATGCACTGGCTTACCTGCGTTTGATTGCCAATCGTCATGATGACGCGGCGTTTGAACGTGTGGTGAATACGCCTACCCGTGGTATTGGTGACAGAACTTTAGATATTGTGCGCCAAGCGGCTCGTGAACGGCAGCAAACGTTGTGGGACTGTTGTCAGATATTGCTTCAAGAGAAAGTGCTGGCTGGGCGTGCCGCTGCTTCCTTACAGCGTTTTATTGAACTGATTGACGCATTATCGACAGAAACTGAAGATATGCCATTGCATGTTCAGACTGACAGGGTTATCCGTGATTCTGGCCTGCGGGCAATGTATCAGCAGGAAAAAGGTGAAAAAGCGCAGGCGCGTATTGAAAACCTTGAAGAGCTTGTCACGGCGACTCGCCAGTTTAGCTATCAGGAAGAGGATGAAGATTTTACGCCATTGCAGGCGTTTCTTTCCCATGCTGCGCTGGAATCGGGAGAAGGGCAGGCCGATGCCTATCAAGATTCGGTGCAACTGATGACATTACATTCGGCTAAAGGACTGGAATTCCCACAGGTATTTATTGTTGGCATGGAAGAAGGCATGTTCCCAAGCCAGATGTCGATTGAAGAAGGTGGACGTTTAGAAGAGGAGCGTCGTTTGGCTTATGTGGGGCTGACACGTGCAATGGAAAAGCTGACCATCACTTATGCCGAAAGTCGTCGTTTATATGGCAAAGAGGTTTATCATCGGCCATCTCGTTTTATTGGGGAACTGCCGTCAGAATGTATTGAAGAAGTTCGGTTACGTGCGACAGTATCTCGTCCAGTTAGCCATAGTCGGTTAGGTACACCAATTAGCTCCAATGATAGCGGTTATGCTCTTGGGCAACGTGTTCGTCATCCTAAATTTGGTGAAGGAACCATTGTCAATATGGAGGGGAGTGGTGAAAATAGCCGATTACAAATCGCGTTTCAAGGGGAAGGGATTAAGTGGCTGGTTGCTGCTTATGCCAGACTTGAAATGGTCTGAAAATAATATCCAGGTTGAATGTTGACAGGCTTTTTCTTCTAAGCGTAACATTCGCGCCTTACGATCACGTAGGGAGTAAAGGAGACTTATGATACATGCTGAGCGCATTTAAGTTAGAGAATAATCGCCTGCTCCGTCTTGAATTTGAAGAGGGAGAAAAGTTATCTGATTCCTTATGGGTAGATTTGGTTGAGCCGGAAGAACAAGACAGGTTGCAAGTTCAAAATGAATTAGGCCAAATTCTGGCAACCCGACCGGAACTGGATGACATTGAGGCGTCGGCGCGTTTTTTTGAAGATGAAGACGGGATACACGTCCACTCATTTTTTTACTTTGAAGACGCGGAAGACCATGCTGGCAACGCAACAGTTGCATTTACTATTCGTGATGGTCGTCTCTATACGTTGCGAGAGCGGGAGCTCCCTGCGTTCCGATTGTATCGTATGCGTGCTCGTAATCAGACATTAGTCGACGGTAATGCTTATGAAGTGCTGATGGATCTGTTTGAAACCAAGATTGAACAGTTGGCTGATGTCATCGAAAATATTTACAGCGTGCTGGAATCCCTGAGCCGGGTCATTATGGAAGGGAAACAGGGTGATGAGTTTGATATTGCCTTGTCCAGTCTTGCTGAACAGGAAGATATTAGCTGGAAGGTTCGCTTATGTCTTATGGATACACAGCGTGCGCTTAACTTCTTGGTGCGACGGGCCCGTTTGCCGGGAGCTCAACTAGAGCAGGCCCGTGAAATCTTGCGGGATATTGAATCACTGTTGCCACATAATGAATCTTTGTTTCAAAAAGTTAATTTCTTGATGCAGGCGGCAATGGGTTTTATCAATATTGAACAGAGCCGAATTATCAAAATCTTCTCGGTTGTCTCTGTGGTATTCCTGCCGCCAACGCTGGTGGCTTCCAGTTATGGTATGAACTTTGAATTTATGCCGGAGTTACACTGGACATTTGGTTATCCGGGCGCAATTGGTTTAATGATTGCGGCCGGCCTTGCACCGTATCTCTATTTTAAGCGGAAGAACTGGCTTTAGCAAAAACTGCTGTAAACCCTTGCCCAATGTAGCATAGGTATTTACACATCGCTGAACTGATCCAAAACCTTTGCGGCTAGCTGGGTCGAAAACGCCAGACAGCCTGAGTGGCAACAGTTGTTTTTTGGGCGCTGGCGATATCTTTAATTATGGGAGCATTAAGGAAGCGACAGGCGCCAAAATCAGTGATGTTTGTTATCTCTTTATCTTGGTGTAATTGCATAAAGATTTCGGCATATAGTCTAGGTGACTCCCTGATTATTTGGTTCAAGTTGATGGTAGGTGTGAGCAAACTCTTGGTGTGCTTGTTGGTTGATAGCTCTCGCATTGTTTTTTTTGATTCTGCCAGTCAAGCACTTGCATTAGGCTGCCAGTTTTTAGGTAGAACCCGACAGCTACTATGATCAGAACTAATACACCAGGCACTAACGCCCAGCGATTAATGGGCTTTTTTTGCACTATTGGTTGTATAGGTATGTCACTCAGAAGGTTTCGTTGTAACTCTTGTACCAGCGCCAAACGATCATTTACCACACCCTGTGCTTCATTCTGCTCTAACTCTCTCAGATGCTCCTGATAAAGTATCTTGTTAAGCGTATCGCGGTTGGTATTGGTGTTTGCTTTGCCTTGGAGAATTGCAGGTACTACCAGTAGCGCTGAGGCACTAGCTAGTAGCATAATAATTATTAACCAAAAAATCATTAGGGTTTGTTCCTGTCAGTCTCTTTTAGTAACATCACTAAATGTTGTTGCTCCTGTTTGGTAAATCCATCGTCTGTTTCTTGATGACGGCGGAAGTGTACAATTACTATAGCACCACCAATCAGTACAAACAGTAGTGGGCTGACCCAAAGGATCAGTGTTATAGGCGTTATAGGTGGTTTATAGGTTACGAAATTACCGTAACGTTCCACCATATAGTCGATGATATGTTGTTTGTTTTTCCCTTGTATTATTAACTCATACACTTTGGTGCGCATGTCTGCTGCAATAATTGAATTGGAGTCTGCGATGTTGTTGTTCTGACATTTTGGACAACGCAGTTGTTTTGTCAGTTCGTGGAATTGTTGTTCTTGTTCTGCTGACTTAAATTGATATGTGTCAATTGTTGCCCAAGTGCTGTAGCTCAGTAGCCCTGCCAACAATAGTGTTACTAGCTTCATGAGTCACCCCCATATTTCTTGTATAGCGGTAGTACTTTCTGCTCCCAAACTCGTTTATTCATGGCTCCGGCGTGGCGATAGAGGATAACGCCTTGTCCGTCAATTAGAAACGTTTCCGGTGCACCATATACACCAAGATCGAGGCCAAACATGCCGTCGCCATCGTATAGACTCAAGATGTATGGGGTTCCTAAATTATTGAGCCAAGCCACAGCTTTAGTACGATCGTCTTTATAGTTTAGGCCAATTATACGTATTCCTTTCGCAGCTAGGGTATTCAGATATTCGTGTTCAGCCCAGCAGGTTGGGCACCATGTCGCCCAAACATTGAGTAGTATTGGTTTGCCGTTGTGCAATATTGTTTGATTGCAGGTTTTTTCTGGTTGATTAAGCAATTCTAGCTTAAATATAGGTATTGATTTGCCGATCAAAGCTGACTCTAGCATGGTAGGCTCTTCACCGTTGTAGATGTTACGTGTCAGCTGCACTATGAACGCCGCCACTAGGAGAAGAAAAAGGATTAGCGGGATAAATAATAGCCTATGTCTCATGTCGGCTCCTTCATTTTACCTTTGCCCGTTAGCTTTCTGCCCATATGATAGCGAGGATCGAAGATGCACAGTATCCCGCCTATTGCCATGAATATGCCACCGAACCAGATCCAGCGTACAAACGGTTTGTAATGCAGGCGTATTGTCCAGGAGCCATCTTCTAATTCTTCACCTAGCACAGCATACAGATCGCGGGTAAAGCCGCCATCTATAGCCGCTTCAGTCATTATGCTACGGGCTATGTTGTAATAGCGTTTCTCGGCATGTAGCGTCGCTTCTGGTTTTCCGTTGCGTGTAACGTCGATAATACCCACACCACTAATGTAGTTAGGTCCGTAGATGCCGTGTATGTCACGGAAGATGAAGTGGTAATCATGGATATTTACTATATCGCCTATCTTCATGCGTACGTTGCGTTCGATACTGTAATTTTGGCTGAAGGTGATTCCGATAACCATTACCGCTAAGCCGAGATGGCCGAATATCATTCCCCAATGGCTACGAGAGAATTGTGTCAAACCACGCCAAAAGCTGTGTCGATGGGTGGCGCGTTCGTGAAGTTCTACCAGCGTCAGTACAATTACCCATAGTGCCATGATTAGTCCGACCACAGTCATCCCAACTATTCGATCCTGCAATAGCCAGGGTAGCAAGATAGAGAGTAGTAGTGTTAATACTATTGCCACGCATAAGCGCTTCCATAGATTGGATGGTTTATCGCGTCGCCAGCGTACCAGAGGTCCAACGCCTAATAGTAGTGCAAACGGTGCCATCAGCCAGGTGAACATAATATTGAAGAATGGTTCTCCGATAGAAATACTGCCAAAGCCGAATTGTTTGTGGATCAACGGTAGTAGTGTACCTAATAGTACTACCATCATTGCGGTGATCAGCAGCACATTGTTACCCAACAAGAATGTCTCGCGTGAGAATACTTTGTGCTGTATGCGGCTACGCATTTGGTCACCCTTCACTGCATATAGCAACAAAGAACCACCAATGATGATCACCAGATAGGCCAAGATAAATATGCCGCGTTCTGGGTTGGAAGCGAATGAATGGACTGATACTAACATACCAGAACGTACCAGAAACGTACCAAGTAGGCATAGTGAGAAGGTAGTAATTGCTAACAATATTGTCCAAGCTTTGAAGGTACCACGTTTTTCTGTCACTGCCAGAGAGTGGATCAGTGCTGTACCGGCCAGCCATGGCATGAAAGAGGCATTTTCTACCGGATCCCAGAACCACCAGCCACCCCAGCCTAATTCGTAGTAGGCCCAAGCAGAGCCGAGTACTATCCCTAAGGTCAAAAATACCCAAGCGGCTATAGTCCAGGGGCGTGACCAGCGTGCCCAGATAGTATCCAGCCGTCCAGATATTAATGAGGCGATGGAGGAGGCAAAGGCCACGGAGAAACCGACATAGCCCATATATAGCAGCGGAGGATGGAAAATTAGTCCAATGTCCTGTAGTAAAGGATTGAGATCTCGCCCATCGGTAGGAAAATTTGGCAGTGTACGAGTGAATGGATTGGAAGTCATAATGATGAACAGCAGGAAGCCTGCTGTGATTATTCCCATTACTGATAACACGTATGCCACGGCGTCCAGTGGCATTTGGCGGTTACATAGTGCTACCGCCAGAGTCCAGCTGCTTAGTAGTAGTACCCACAGTAACAGAGAACCTTCATGTGCCCCCCAAGTAGCAGCAATACGGTAATATACTGGTAGTTGGCTGTTGGAGTTGTTGACCACATAGGTTACAGTGAAGTCGTTGACCACAAATGCATGCACCAAGCAGAAAAATGCTAATACAATGGTGATGAATAGGCCGTAGGTAAGCGGGCGAGCAACGGCCATCATGCGTTCGTCTTGGCGCACTGCACCCCATTGGGGATAAACGCTCAGCAGCACGGAAATTGCTAATGCTAGGCACAGCAGAAAATTTCCTAACTCTGGCATCATGACTTTCTGTTCCTTTCCTGTGGGGTGATGTAGGCTGAAGTTGCCTCTTTATCGTTTTCCGTCATTGCCTCGGTTATTTCAGGCGGCATATATTTTTCGTCATGCTTCGCCAGTATTTCGTGCGCATTTACGACATTACGTTTTTCCAGTACGCCTTGTGCTATCACACTCTGCTCTTCTCTAAACAGATCGGGCAAGATTCCATCATAAATGACATTGATAGTGCCTTGCGCATCATAGATCTTGAAATTCACTTTCAAGGTTTGTGGATCGCGTTTTACTGAGCCGGGCATTACTGTGCCTCCGATACGTAATCTCTGGCCGATTTCCGGTTTCTTATGATTTTTTCCTTTGCCTAGTAGGACTTCGCTTGGGGTATAGAATAGGTCGATATTTGAACGTAGCGCATACAGAACCAGTGAAACGGTCAGTGCAATGCTGATCAACGCTATTATTACTAGGTAAAGACGGTTTCTACGACGAGGATTCACAATAGTTTCTCTCCCGTTGCTGGATGGTATGTCGTTTCATTGGTAGAGAGGTCCGTTTTGACTGGTGGATACGTAGTTCGCGTGTTTGTCGGCGAATGATTTCATCAAATAGTTGTTTACGTCGCCACAGTGTATGTACTACCAGAGCGAGCATTGAGATCAACGTAGCTGCTACCGCTAGCCATACATAGAAAGCGTAGCTACCCATGGCAAAGAATGACTGCCAAGAACTGAATGCTGTATTCATGGTTAATTTTCCTTATTGACCAGTGCAACTACCCATGGGTGTTGGCGTTCTTGGAATAGGATCAGGTTACGCAAGCGCATTAGGGTTAAGGTGATGAAGAACAGTAGATAGCCGAGAATTGTCCAACGCAGTGGTAGGCGCATATTTGGAGCAACGGTTTGTTGCAGATTGGTTGAACCTTGATGGAGGGTATTCCACCATTCAACGGAAAAATGGATAATTGGTAAATTTACTACTCCAATTAACACTAGAATGCTAATTGAGCGTCCTGCTAGGCGATGATCTTCAAATGTGTTGTACAGCGCGATGGTACCAATATAGAGGAATAATAGTATTAGTTCTGAGGTCAGGCGTGCATCCCATACCCACCAGGTACCCCACATTGGTTTACCCCAAGCAGATCCGGTTATCAGAGCGATAAAAGTGAACACAGCTCCCACTGGTGCCATTGCAGCGACTATGGTATTAGACATTTTCATTTGCCATACTAGACCTATTAATGCTGCTATCGCCATCAAGGCATAAATTCCTATTGACCACATTGCGGCTGGTACGTGGATATACATAATGCGGTAGCTTTCACCTTGTTGGTAGTCTGATGGCGCAAAGCCAAAACCCCATATCCATCCCAGTCCTAGGCACAGTATACTGGCTAGCCCTAGCCAAGGAATAAAGTAGCCACACATTTGGTATAGCTTCTCTGGCTTGGCAAATTGATGTAACCATTTCCACATAGTTGTCATTGCTCACTGCAAAATTGAAACTCTGATCGTTCTTCAGATCAATGAAATTATTTGTTGTTTTCAGGATTAGCTCTCATCTGTATAGTCTGGTTCGATAGATTAGTAATCCCCTAGTGTATGTTTACACGCAGAGCGGCTGCGGTAGCGAAAGGTGCCAGAGTTACGCTGCTTATCAGCATAGCGCCCAAAATCGCCAAGTATCCATCGATAGGTATAGCTATCGATGCGGCGTCGATAGCTATGGTGGAAAATATCAGTACTGGAATATACAACGGTAGAGCCAACAGGCTAAGCAATATGCCGCCTTTGCGTGTCTTAACGGTCAGAGCCACACAGATCGCCCCTATCAGGCTTAATATCGGTGTACCTAGTAGTAGGGTTAATGCTATGGCGGTCCAGGTGCTAAAGCTTAATGACAGTAGTAGGGCTACTATTGGTGATAGGATCAACAATGGTAAACCTGTCACCATCCAATGAGCGCATACTTTACCCAACACTATGAGTGGTAGTGGTGCGGATAGTAGGAATAATTGTTCCAAAGAGCCGTCGAGAAAGTCTTCTCGAAACAGTCGCTCTAGCGAAAGTAGCGATGCTAGTAGTGCGGCGACCCAGATATTTCCTGGTGCAATGCGTGTTAGTAACTGTGGTTCCGGTCCAATACCTAATGGGAACAATGCGATAACGATTAAGAAGAACCATAGAGGATTGGCGATCTCTGATCTTTTGCGAAAAACAATTTTCAATTCGTGGCGTAGTATAGTGATAAACATTAGATCACCTCTTGACCTACTAGGTGGATTTTCTTCACAGATGGTGTTATTTCTGCCATATACTGATGGGTAGTCAGTAATATCATTCCCCCCTGTTGTGTATGTTGTTTGAAAAGCGTTATCAATTTTGTCGCACCTTTTTTGTCAATGGCGGTTAAAGGTTCATCAAGAATCCACAACGGGCAGTGGCTTAGCCACAGACGTGCTAAAGCAACACGGCGTTGTTGACCGGTAGAAAGCTGGGCTACTGGCAAATTTTCATAACCGATTAAACTGACTTGTTCCAGCGCTTGCCAAATTGCTTGATTGTCTTTCTGCTGCTTAAGCGATTGATAAAACTTCAGGTTTTCATACGGTGTCAGTACGGTTTTTATCCCTGGTTGATAACCGATAAAAAGCAAATTATGGTAATAATGCTTATAATGACTCAGAATGTTTTTGTCCTGCCAGCGCACTTCACCAGTGTCTGGACGTATCAATCCGGCCAAAATACGTAGTAGGCTGGTTTTGCCTGCACCGTTTGGCCCTTCAACTTGAATTATGTCACCTGGGGTTACTGTAAAGTTCAACCCAACGAACAGAGAGCGTTCATCACAGATATAACTCAAATTTTTCGCTTCCAGCATTAAGGAACTCATATTTTCTTTTTGGGGTGTTGAACCATAGTATAAATGTTATATTGTATATAGTTTGTACTTTATTCAGATCAACTATTTAGAAAAGTGATTTTCTATAGACATAATCATGATTAATATGTATGACTGTTTTTTTCATTAGTATTAATGCTCGTCCTAATTGATTATCCTGGAGCCAATATCGTTCAAATTGAGATCGAGTATAATTAATATTTCCCCAAGCCGGATCAATAATTTGGACGAGAGAAGAGTCTATTCCATTAAATATAACGAAATGATTGGTTCCATTTCTTTTCAGATAAAGGATTGTTGGTGAATTTACCTTTTCAAGTTGTTTTAATGATATCTTTACTCCCATAGATAAAATGTCAAATTTCTTGAGTGTATTCTGTAGATCTATAAATGAATATTCTGGTTTTATTCCTGTTATTTTAATGAGATCCTCTTCCTCTATATTGATTTGATAATTTGTTGCAAGTATATTTATTAATGAGGCGAGCCCACAGGTAAAGTCATACTCTTGTCTTACTATATTTTTGAACTTCAAGTCTATATAGTTACTTACTTTTAACTCTCTCCCAGAAGATTGGCCTGCAAAAAGAACCAAAATTACGAAAATCAGTGTGGTTCTTAGGTGAATTTTAAGTGTTATCATATTATTCAGCCCATCTTATGATAAAAATCATTAAGTAAATAGCAGGTCCCAATAAATAGAGAACATCCAGATTCCTAGTGGTACTTAATATGCCAAGATTTTTTAGGAAAAAAATCATTATGGCATAACCTAATAATATGACTAGAAAAATAAGTGTTACTGTATTGTATTCATTAATATATCCAGAAAATAACATGATAAATGTTGATAAGAGGCGTACACTCCATTTGGGGCCGGGAAAAGCTCTCGTACCCAAATATAGATAACCAGAAATCAGTAACAAAAATACGATGAAATTAATGTTCATTATATGTTCGAATGACAAGAGACACATCCTGAGCTTGCCGACCCTTTACTTATACCTTTGAGTAGAGCATTGGTTGCTCCACCAGCACTGACTCCTAGTGTAGTGCTAGTCGCTACTCCAAGTGTGCTTGGGCCCATAATACCACCGCTAAATCCGGTAACAAACCCGGCTGATGCTGCAGTAGCTGCATTTCTCCAATTAACAGGATCTCCGTTAGATTTATCAAGTCCTACGGATAAGCTCGCTCCACCAATAGCGCCGATAGCGCCAACCACTACTGGTCCAACTTTGCCTTTTGTTTCGTACATTTCTTCTGAGTTGAGCTGATTGAATGAGCTATATCCAAGTTCTTTCATTAGATCATCATTTATAGATATAGATTTATCATTATTTTCAGGAATTACAGCATAGGATGTAGTTATTAATGTTGACAAAATGAGTAATGAAGTACAAAAAATTCTTAACATTGTCAGAGTCCTCAGATTTTGTAAGATAAAGAAACAGAAACGGTAGATATTTTATTATTACCGACACCACCTTTGATATTAATATCAGTAGAAACTCTATCAGTCAGATTTACTATTGTTCCAATTAATAGAGATGTATTACTGCTCCAGGATTTTTGAGATAAAAGGTTATTTTGTGTATAGATAAAGTCTTTTGAAAAACCCCAACGAATATTTACTTCAGGATTAACAGCGAAGATGACGGAACCACCTGTAGTATAAGCTGTATAATTGTTTGAAAACCGTTCTCTAGATATGCCATCTAAATATCCTAAAGACAGGTTAAGGACTAAAGGATCATAAATCCAGTTTAGTGATGTTCCTAATGTATAGCTTTTTATTTTGCTTTCTTTTATATTTATTCCACTAAAGAAAACAGTATAATCGGAGAATAAGTAGGTTTGATAGCTTCCTCCTAGTCCAACACCATTAAATTGATATTTGTCATTAACGGCTTTCTTGCCATCATCAAAAGTATATTGATTATTCTGCCATTGGCCATTGACAGTAGCTCCTACTGCAAGTTCATCAGTAATACCATATATTAGTGATGAATGAGCAGAGACACCGTTAGTTTCTTTCTGGTATGTTTGTGTTCCTTTGTTCAAAATATAGTGGCCGGGGGATATCTCGTTTAAATAAAATAAAGGTGAACTTCCATCACCTGATTTATTTAAAATGGAGATTCCAGTCGAGAGAGTCCATTTTTTCTTTTCAGGTAGAAAATCGTCAATTTTTAAAATATTCTTTGGTTTTTCTTTATCCAGTATATCCCTTTCTTGTGGAAGAGAAGATGCAAATGCAGTGTGAGAAAGAGAAATTACTGTGATCGCTGCAAGTCCTGTTGCTATTTTGATCATTTGTTTTGGTCATGTTAAAAAAAATTAACATCATTATTTCTAATGTTAGGTGTTATGTCAATTTATTATTTTAATGTAATTCTTGTTGTTATGGTAAGTTGTTCGTTTATTGAATACACGTTTGTGAAGTCAATAGTCAGTCTTTGTTGGCTGTATTGGCTAATCTAGAGGCTGTCTTCAAAAACTTTTTCGCCGAATGGGTTAGTTTCCTAAAAGCAGTTTTGCATTGTATCATTGACGGGAAGATAAAGATGGTCACTATAAAAAGCTCTATCGGGAAAATATTACGCTTGTGTGCCTATTTGATGATTTGAAGGCAAATTAACCCCAGACACAATCAGTGCAGACAGAAGCGTAGGTATTGATTTATATCTGTCACCTGTATGCATCTTATCTAATGGACATAAAGAAAATAATTCCCGGTTTCTCAGTTCGGGCATACACTGCTTGCAAGTTGCCCAGTGAATACTGTCCCGTAAAAGACCGCCATTTTCAGCACGTAAAAAGTAGAAACAAAAAGCGGTTCTCATCCACGAAAAGGTGTCACAGATTTTAAAGCCTCGTGGCTGCTGGAAAGCCCAAAAAAGTGGTTGTGCGTAAGCTTCTTACGTTTCTGAACGCATGGTCAGAAAGAGCGAGGGATGGGATGCATTTTACCATCGGATGACCTAATGTGAAATTATGTTTCAAGGCAGTTGCTGTCAGAGCAGGGACTGCAACGAAAGTTGTTATCCTTTGCTAATAGGGATCATAGGAAGCCCCCGCCTGAGTCACTTGTGACTTAGTGGCGGGAGCAGGTCACTATATGACCGCCGTAATAGTTGTATTGCGGCGGTCATAATAGAGACATAAAAATAATACGTTAAGAGTTTAATCATCTGTTTGTGCAGTATTGGGTTTTATTATTATTTTAAAAAGTTGATTATTGAGTGGAAACGATATTAACATTATTATAAAATGCTTAAGTAAATATTCCATATGGTTTATATAATATCTGATTGGATATATAACTTGGGGTGTTTTTTGTTTTAAAATAAGCTTTTGCTATTATTTTATATCTTTAATGTAGTTGGGATTTTTATTAAAAAACAGTATTTAATTATTAAAGATAAAGTAGATGTGACGATAAAAGGCATTAATTTACAAAATAGAATTAGCTTATTTTACAGGGTGTACTTAATCATACGAATTGCTGTTCCTAATTGAGTATATTCTTTTCTTAAATATTCAAAGCCAAGGGCAATATAAAACCCTTCTGCTTGCGGATTAGTCAGCACCTGCAATGAGACGTTGCCTTTTATGTGAAGATCATTCAATGTGATTTGCACCAATTGCTTGCCAATACCTTGATGCCAAAAGGCCGGTTCAACAAATATTCCATCAAGTTCTGCATTTCCATCAGTTAGCGGCAATACAACACAAAATCCCAAGATTACATTAGCTTGTTCCGCAATATAAACATATCCTGCTGCAATATATTCTATCGGCAGTTCTATCATGTGGGGATTTGCTAGTAAGGATTCCCTATCTTCTTCCCACATAAGAGACGCACGTAATTGCAGAGCTTCAAGGGCGATCTGTTCGGTTGTATTGGCTAATCTGATGGCTATTTTCATTGTTTTGCTATCTCTGCGATCTACGCTGTGTATACACGGCATCCAGTGTAAACAGCACTAATGCAGCCCAGATAAAGCCGAAAGTAATCAGACGGTCGGTGCCTATTTGTTCACCATAAACCAAGGTTGCTAGCAAGAACATCAGCGTTGGGCCGACATACTGAAAGAATCCTAGTGTGGATAGGCGCAGGTGAGCTGCGGCTTCCGTGTATAACAGTAATGGCACAGTAGTAATAATGCCCGCGGCAATCAGCAATAAATTGAGAATCGTTGGGTTATTACTTAAATCACTGGTTGGGGTGTTGGCAAAACCAAATAGATAAATGGCGGCAACCGGTAGTAACCACAGTGTTTCAATCGTCATGCCTGTTTGAGCATCAACATTCATCTTCTTACGCAGCAGGGCATACAGGGCAAAAGTGACAGCCAAACTTAATCCAATGACCGGTATAGAACCAAATTGCCATAGCTGGATTAATACGCCGGTGAAGGCCAGAATAACCGCAGCCCATTGCGTACGGCGGAAACGTTCACTGAGAAACAGCATGCCGAACAAAACGTTAACCAATGGGCTAATGAAATAACCTAAGCTGGCTTCCAGCATATGGCCGTGGTTCACCGCCCAGATATAAATCAGCCAGTTACAGGCAACCACGGTTGCTGTCACGGCCAGAAATAATACTTTTTTAGGTTGACGGAAAATTTTGGCTACCTGTGACCAGTGACGAGTTAATGTTAACAGTAGCAACATAAAGAAAAATGACCAAATAATACGATGGGTCAGGATTTCGTCAGCAGGTACTTGCTGGATATGTTTAAAATAAATTGGTGCGATTCCCCAGATAAAACAGGCACCGAAGGCGTACAATACTCCTTTGGTAGTTTGTGGCTTGTTCATATTGTCCTGATGTTAATAAAGGTGGAAAGAGTGTCATGGGTTTTTAGCCCGTTAACGTGAAAATAATATGTCACCGGGCTGAATATTACGCAAGCGATTAAAATTATATTGTCATCCTACCAAATAGGTCGCCGTTACACTGGCGATATGGGTTCTCTGCTCATTATGTAGTTCTGCTCTGGCAACAGAAACTTTGTTGCCATTGCGGATAATACTACTGGTGGCGGTAAATAATTCACCACGACCGGGGCGTAGATAATCCACCCGCAAATCAATCGTTCCCATTATTGATAATCGTTTTTCTAATTCTTCTAATGATGCGGGTATCAGACGGGTCAAGGCGTTACCGATACAGACCAATCCACCACATACGTCAAGCACTGAGGCAATGACACCACCATGTAAAATTTTTTGTGCGATATTACCTACTAATTTACTTTGGTTACGGAATTGTATTTCTACGTAATCTTGTTCAAACCGAATCAGTTCAAGTCCTAATAATTGGTTAAAAGGCATATCGTGAACAAAAGCATGACCAATCACTTGCCGGGCTTCTTCTAGGGTTAATAGCGTTGTAGACATTTAATTTTATTCCCAAATAAAGATATGTGTTATCAATATGACTTTATATATACCCTATGGATTTCAAGATGCATCGCGACGGCAAGGGAGCGAATCCCCGGGAGCATAGATAACGATGTGACCGGGGTGAGTGAGTGCAGCCAACAAAGAGGCAACTTGAAAGATAACGGATATAGTTAATGAGTTGTTAATGTTATGCTTTTATTGCTAACCTTGCCAGCTTTAAGGAATGTCTGGCAATAATCTGAATAGCATAATTGAATACAACTATAGGTAAGTTGAAACGGAAAATAATATCGGTGCTGGAATTTAATCCACTGAAATTACGTGTATAGGTAAATTATGCAAATAAAGAAGGCAGTACTGTAGCAGCACCGCCTTATATAGAATCGTTAGCATGTTACTGATGAGGCACCATTCTTCATGCTCATTGATAGCTCTATTTTACGAGTGACCAAATTTGGCAATTGGGTTAATCAGGTTATCAGCAAACTGTAAACTTTGAGCCGGATCAGCTAAATCAAGCATCTGACGGTTATTCGCTATTTGCAGGCGGTTTAGACAGCAGCGTTTAATCTCTGGTGTAAACAGATCGTAACGTACAAATTGCTCACTTAATTCAGGATGGTTGTGCTGATAGCTTAAAATACAATCTGCTACGGCCTGCCAGAAAAGCTCCTGTGAATAGTCACCCTGTTCATCTAGTATTGCAGCCAGATAGCGGAATATACCGTCAAACACATCAGATAAGATGGTCAGTGTTTTCATATCTTCGGGCATGTCTACTTTGACTCGACGCGCTTTTTCCGGTAAATCGGCGTCGGGATTCATGACCAGAATCTCTTCCGCTAAATCTTTCATGAAGATGTGCTGTGGAACATGGTTTTCCAATACCAGAATGATGTTTTCGCCGTGTGGCATAAACATCAGATCATAAGCGTACAAACAGTGTAACAGTGGCGCAAGATAACTCTCTAAATAGCGACGTAACCATTCCTGAGTAGGTAGGCCGGATGCTGAAATTAACGCGGGCAACAGGGGATTCCCGTGCTGATCACTGTGCAGTAACGCAGCCATCGTCATCACTTGCTGCCCAGGTTCAATGAGTTGCAGTGGGTTTTCTCGCCATAGTGCCGCCATCATTTTTTTATAAGGCGTATCACTACTGATTGCTTGCTCGTAATAGCTGTTTTTGAATCCAACACTGGCGACTTCTCGTAAAATTTTAAAACGATAACGTTGCAGGATGGGATCTTGTGTGACCAAATCGAATAGCCAGTCGTTAATGCCCGGTGTCGTCGCCATGTAATAAGGTGATAAACCGCGCATAAATCCCATGTTCAGAATGGATAACGCCATTTTCACATAATATCGCTGAGGATGACTGCGATTGAATAAGGTACGGATTGACTGTTGTGCCTGATAGGTATCAGCACCAATACCAAGATAGACCAATTTCTGATTAGCAATATCAGGAGCAAACACCGATGCCAGTTTGTTCTGCCATTGCCAGGGGTGAACTGGCATCAGGAAATAGTCTTCTGGATTAAGGTTAAGCGCGATTAACTGCCGGTTAAATTCAGCTACTGTGGTTGTGCCTAGCTCTTGTTCCAGCAACTGTTGATAATTGAGTTGCTCGATGCAAGCAAAGTGTGCCTTGCTCTTATGTGCGGCCAACCATACTAAATGCATAGCAGAGGCGGCTTCGGGACTAAAGTTCTGGAAATCACCAATATCAAAACCAATCCGGCCATTGTTGGCAACGAAAGAGGGATGTCCCTCCATCATCTCCCCTTCCAGCGCCTGAAAATCAGTATTCACGAGATCCATTGCACTGATACCGATTCTGTTATGCTTAAAAGCACTGCTATAGAGAGTACTGGTAATTTCTTCCAGATAGGTAGGCATTACGACATCACTGATGCCAAGTTGTTGTTTGAACTCAATAATGAATAGCAAGGAATCGAGTGCTTTTTCTTCTCCGTTGGCATTTTTCTGTAACGAATCGGCATCAATCAGCCAGTGATCCAGTGCCATACGCCGTGCCCGGAAAGTATAGCTGACCAGATGGTCAGCGTTATCCAAACGGTAATGGTGATATCCATCACTATCTGCTTTTTCAGTTAACTGTTGAGGCACGAGTAAACATTCATGTGAAAATTCAGAAATCGCTTTACACAAGTGTAGACGATTAACTTTCCGCCAGACCGCCGGTTGCAAGTGTATGGCATTTGTCATCAATGAGCCTGAGTGGGTTGATGTTGTCGCTTGATGTTCCCGCTGTAACGCAATCTGATGTTGTTCTCTGGTGCAAAAGGCTAACTTGGCTGTTTTATTCGGTAATACCAATGCCTTCTGATAAACAAAACCAGCCTGTAGATTAAGTTTGTGAATTTTCTCATTACGTATATCAGGTTCAACCACAATGCGAGCCACAGTAGTATCACTAAAAATAAAGGCCATGATGGTTTGGAAAATTCCCCAGGTGAAATGCCTTATTTTTTCTTGCGGTGGTGCAACCAGAATATGCATTCCCATATCATCTGGGTGTGCCGGATAATATTTTCCAATCAGATCATCTTGTGCACGATAACACTCTAATAGAAAAGTAGGTTGCCCCCGATATATTCCAATAAAGACACTGCCCGGATGGCTGGATTCTAAATTATGATAAAATTCCCATACTTGTTTCTCAGTATTGTTTTGCATTCCCCAATAATGGGCGTAATCCCGGTTAACCCAGTCAGTTAATATGGGAATGTCCTGTTCCAGATCCAGTGAACGTAATGCAAAGGTACCTATTTCAGGCAAGGATTTTTCAAACAGTGTAGGATTAAAGACGGACATTAGCATGCTCCTTCGGTGTCAACGCTGAACTGCTGGAAAGCGATACTTTTCTCAATCGGATAATGTTCAATACCGGTAATTTCATAAATCAGGCAGGAGTTGCGATAACAGGCCATTCCCAGATCTGGCGTGACGAAACCGTGAGTATGTAATTCCACATTCTGTATGAAAATGGTATTGTTCTGATCGATACTGTAATTACGCTGTACACCATAACGTCCTTTCTCATCCCAACGGATAAGGTGATGTATACCTTCAATAAAAGTCGGGATTTGATACTGAAAGCCGGTAGCCAGAACGACTCCTTCGGTGTCCAGAGAAAATGGTTGCTCCTGTTCGTGTTGGAATAACGCCAATGTTAGGTCGCGGCCATTTTGGGCATGGCTAATTTGTTGTAATTCACTATTGGTATATAAATTGACGTTTAACTTACCATTTAATCGTTTGGTGTACATTAAATCGAAAATATCGTTGATTAATGAACTATTGATACCTTTATAAAGCTGCTTGTGGGACAAATTTAATGCATCACGTTTTTCGCTTGGGAGACTATAGAAATAATCTACATATTCTGGTGACGTCATTTCTAGTGTCAGCTTGGTATATTCCAGCGGGAAAAAACGTGGCGAACGGGTAAGCCAATTAAGTTGATAATCGAATTTATCAATATCACTGAGCAAATCGTAGAAAATCTCTGCGGCACTTTGTCCACTACCCAGAACAGTAATAGATTGCTTTTGTTGTAAAGCTTCTTTGTTCTTCAAGTAATTACCAGATGTCACCATCTGATCAGAGAAGGGTTGGCAACACTTTGGAATATAAGGTGCAGGTCCGGTACCCAATACCAATTTTTTACAAACAAATTGGTGTTGTTGCCCAGTTAACGTATCTGAACAATGTAATGTATATAGCGAGGCATGTTCATCATAGCTAATGCTGTCAACGCGTGTGTTAAAGCGTAGATTAGATAACTGTTCTGTCGCCCACTGGCAATATTGGTTGTATTCCTTACGCATCAGGAAAAAACTTTCCCGGATATAAAAAGAGTATATTCTCCCTTTTTGCTTGATGTAATTAAGGAAGCTAAGTGGATGAGTGGGTGATGCCAGAGTCACCAGATCTGACATAAAAGGGGTTTGCATGGTGGAATTTTCTAGCATCATTCCCGGATGCCAATCAAAGCCCGGTTTTTGATCAATGAACAGGCTATGAACATCTTTTAGTGGCTGAGTTAAACATGCTAGTCCGAGATTAAAAGGACCTATTCCAATGGCGATAAAATCATAAGGGCGAGTTGTCATAAAATTTTCTCCTGGTAAACAGTATTAATCTCATAAGTTGTTATTATGGGTTGCCAGAAAATCGTTTCCGTGCATTACGATGCTGTGCACAATTTCTTGTAGATGTTGCTGGTTTGTTGCCGGGTTAAGGAAAGTAAATTTCAGATATTGTCTACCATTGACTTTGGTACCCGCAATAACGGTATTACCTTCACGGAATAGTGCCTTACGAATGGCCGCATTGATGGCGTCAATATCTGCATCAGGTAATTTTTGTTTAGGAATAAAACGGAAAACCAAAGTACTTAATTCTGGATAATGAATAAGTTCAAAATAGGGATTCTGTGCCATTAATCGATAGGCATCCTGAGCCGTATCGACCACTTTATCAAAAGCTTGTCCGAGTCGTTTTGCACCCATAATTCGTAATGTCAGCCACATTTTCAATGCATCAAAACGACGAGTTGTCTGGATACTTTTATTGACCAGATTGGGCGTACCTTCTTGTAACGCACTGAGTGGATTTAAATATTCGGCATGATAAGTCAAATGGGATAAATGCTTCTTATTTTTGACGAAGAAAGCACTGCAACTAACGGGTTGGAAGAATGACTTATGGTAATCCACCGTGACAGAATCCGCTAAATTGATGCCTTCCAGTAGATGAGCGCGGCGAGGCGAAACCAGTAAACCGCATCCGTATGCCGCATCCACATGTAACCAGATACCATACTGTTTGGCGATAGCCGCGATAGGATGAAGTGGGTCAATACTGCCGAAATCTGTGGTACCCGTCGTAGCAACAATGGCAAAAGGAATGTTGCCCTGTTCGATGCATTGGTTAATGCTTTGTTCCAATGCTTGAGGGTCCATGCGGAACTCACTGTCATGAGGAACAGAGATAACGGCGTTATATCCCAAACCAAGGATAGCAGCGGCTTTTTGTGTACTGAAGTGGCTGACTGTCGAGGTAAAAATACGTAGTTTATGAAAATCTGTCGGCAGACCATGTAGCTGATTTTTATGTTCAGGATTGCGCTGGTGACAAAAGTGGTCCCGCGCAAGTAGTATTGCCATCAGATTTGATTGGGTACCGCCACTAGTAAAGATACCATCGGCATTTGTGCCTAATGCCATTTTATCTCGTGTCCAGTCGAGAACTTTTTGCTCTATTAGTGTCCCGCCAGCGCTTTGATCCCAGGTATCCAGTGAAGAATTAATTGCGCCAATAATGGTTTCAGCCAGAACAGCGGGTAATACCAGTGGACAATTAAGATGAGCAACATATTTTGGATGATGAAAATAAACAGCATCTTTAAGATAAAGTTGCTGTAGCTCATCTAAGGCCTGGTTTAATGAGGTCAGAGGAAGATCTAAATTCACTTTAGAAAATAGCGGGGATAACTCATGGGGTAATATCCCACTGAAAGGTCTATCTACCCGCTGTAGTATTTTCTTTATTCTGGTAATGACATTATAGGCGTCATCGAGATAGTCTCCAGCACTATGCATATTTAAGAAATATCTGGAAAAATTTTCTTCCGTTATATGACTATCTTCCGTGAGTGGATGGTTTAATAGCAGAGCATCTCCGTACATTATATATCCTTTTTATCTCATATATAGGTTATAATTTGGTTATTTCCCAACATAATTGATTTTATTATGTGTAATATTGGGTTAGAGTAAATAACTGTTGAATAATAGCGCGATTAAATCATAATAATCTCTTTCTACCTAAGCAGATAAAAAATTATAGAATAGAATGTTAATGTTTGTTTTCTACTTTGGATTCCAAAGGGCAATCATGGCAATTACCGACGCCAGGTAGTTTATTTCTCTGGCAACAACTGCGACGTTGCATATTGTTATGCCGTAAAATAACAGTACGGTAAAGGGGGTTATCTCTACCATCAGGTAATTGTGGTTCCATAAAAAGACCATTTATAATTTCTTGATATAACTTGCTATTTATTCTTGTGCTGAATTCTGCAAGATACCAATACATAAGATAACCAATATTATTCCACAGGAGACGTCTATTTATCCCTTGATATGATTCAATCTTTTCGCATACGGGAATAATATGGCGCTCCAAGAGAGAATAGTGGCGATGGAGTAATGATGAAGGAGCCTCATTCAGCCAGGTCAAATTATAGTAAAAAATATCTGGCCTACCGCTATCATGGAATTCAACCTGAAAAAGATTGTAATGGGTATCCACTGCTTGTGGATATTCCAGCAACATTAACATCATTGGGGGAATAACTAAACCAAAATACCATTGTGCCCATAAGGAATATAGGGCTTTCTGGTTAGGTTTTATATCATTGTCACCGTAATATTCATCTTGATAGCGCTGAATTAATACTGGAAATTTCCTTGTGTCTGACCACTGAGGGAAATTCATGCTATTAGTAGGGATATTATCTGCATTTATTCTCATGGTGGAAGAAAAATGGCTAAACGTTTGTTCAAATAACTGAATGATATCTTCAATTACCACTGTGGTTAAAGGTGTAATTGAATGCTTTGTCTCTGACACCACCAACTCCCTGCTTACATGTTCATACCACCTGATTGTAGTATCTTACATATGACTAATCATTGTAAATATAATTATGATAATTATTATTATTATCATTGTTATTATCAAGTGGTAAATATTTTGAGCGCCTATATTGCTTGCTTGTTAATACGACAAAACTATATACCTGTTATCTTTCAAGTTGCCTCTTTCTGTTGGCTGCACTCGCTCACCCCGGTCACATAGTTCGCTATGCTCCCGGGGATTCGCTCCCTTGCCGTCGCGATCCATCTTGAAATCCATAGGGTATAGGCAGCTCATTTCCCGTTCAGATAGGATTGTATCTTGGGATAATTAAAGGCTTACCAGATTCTGGATCGCAAATAATACGGCAGGCTAGACCAAACACATCAGCGATACTCTGCTCATTGATAATCTCTTCTGGCACACCTTCGGCGTAAATTTTGCCATTTTTCATCATGATTAAATGTGAGGCGTAACGTAGTGCCAGGTTAATATCGTGTAGTACCAGCACCAACGTTTTTCCCTGTAAATGTAAACGTTGACAAAGATCGAGCATTTCAATCTGATGGGTGATGTCCAGATAAGTGGTTGGTTCATCTAACAGTACAATGGGTGTTTGTTGTGCCAATGTCATAGCAAACCAAGCGCGTTGGCGCTGACCACCGGAAAGCTCATTCACTAACCGTTGCGACATCTCCTGGAGTTCGACCGCATGTAAAGCGTCGTTAACTGCTCGCTCATCTTCTGCTGACCACTGTCGTAAAAAGGATTGATGAGCGTAACGCCCACGTGAAACCAAATCGTATACGGTCAACGCTTCGGTGATGATTGCCCCTTGTGTTAACAGAGATAGCTCACGTGCTACCGTTTTCGGTTTGTAATGTTGAATATTGTTCCCATCAAGCAGGATTTCGCCATGCTGTGGAGTTATACCTCGGCTAATGGCGCGTAGTAGTGTCGATTTTCCACAACCATTTGGGCCAATGATGACGCTGAATTCACCATCACGAATAGAAATATCCAGACACTCAACAATCGTTTTCTTGCCGTATGCTAGCGAAAGCGCTTGGGCTGTTAGTCGTGAGGCGGTGGTTGAGGAATTCATATCGAATGACATGACTTTGTTCTCCTTAATTCAGCGTACAGCAAATACATCAAATAGACACCGCCTACCCCTGCGGTGATAACTCCTATTGGCAGACGTGCCGAAGTAGGAAGTAGCAAAGTCATTAAATCGGAAGCGAGCAGTAGTAATGCTCCCACCAGTGCTGAGCAGAACAGCGCAGTGCCTTTGGCCCGTACCAAGCGGCGGGCGATTTGTGGAGCAGAAAGTGCGATAAAAGCCACCGGCCCGACAACCAGTACCGCCATTGAGGCCAGTATGACCGCCAGTGACAAACTCATAAGCTGAATGATACGTACTGGTACACCGAGCGTATTAGCAACTTCATAGCCCAGATTAACGTAGTTCAATTGCCGTCCTAGCCAGAGCAGAAGCGGAACAAACAGTATCATCGTTCCATAAATTAACCCAACATCTTGCCAGCGCCGGTTGGCGAGGCTACCGTGCAGCAGCGAAGCAAGTTGTTGCGCCTGCTCAAGGCGCACATTCGAGATAGCAAAATTAACAAATGCCATACAAAGGGCGGCGATAGCAATTCCAGAGATGACAATCCTGGTTGTTTGCATTTGTCCGGAGGCGCTAATGTTTCCTGCGTATACCAGTAGTACTGCGAAGCTGGCTCCTAGCAGCGCACCTAAAGCAACGGGGAAAACGCTAGGCCAGATGATCAGTGTGGTGACGATCCCTGCGGCAGCACCGGCATTCACGCCGATAATATCGGGGCTACCGAGTGCGTTACGGGTTGTTAGTTGAAAAAGTGAACCTGAGAGTGCCAGTGTTGCGCCCGCCCCGATAGCCACTAATGCGCGGGGTAAACGTAGCTGTGTGAGAATAAATTCCTGATAAGGAGTTGAAGTTGCTAGCCAGGGGTTATCGATACCTTGCTTACCCAGTGCTAGAGAGAGATAAAATAGCACTGCAAGCAGTAACAATATCAATAAGATGGCTCTTTGGGTCCGTTGTGGAGGTACAAGAAAAACAGCAGTTCCCAACATGAAGGTTCGAATTTTTGCCGGTCTGGATAGGTTAATCTGCGACATAATTAACTCCACGATAGGTTTTAATAACCAGATAGAGCAACGGTCCACCGATTCCTGCGGTGATAATTCCCACCATGATCTCCCCGGGTGCTATCACCAACCGCGCCAGTATATCGGAAGTGAGCAACAGGCAAGGCCCGGCGAATAGACAATAGGGTAGTAGCCAGCGGAAATCGCTGCCAACTAAAGCCCGCATCAAGTGGGGGGCAGCCAAGCCAATAAAGGCAATGGGGCCTGCCATAGCGGTAGCCACTGCCGCCAGCATAGTAGCAGTAATAAGCGACAACACGCGGGTGCGGGCAATATTGGCGCCAAGTGAACTGGCGATGCTTTCACCAAACACCATCACATTCAGGGAAGCGCCGAGTGAAAGAGTCAATATCAAGGCGAATAATAGATAGGGTATCAGTGAACTCGCTTCTGCCAGAGACATTGCGCTAAGCGATCCAATAGTCCAGAAGCGGTAACTATCCAGTACATGCGCATTCATTAATACGAAACCTTGCACAAAAGCAAATAGACAGGCGTTAATGGCAGCACCAGTCAATACCATGCGTGCTGGATTGCTATTACGTTGTCCTCCACTGAGCAGGTAGAACAGCAATGTAGCTAGACTTGCGCCAATAAATGCTGTCCAGAAGCGTGGAAGTTCATTCAGTATGGGTATGAAAGAGAAACTGACGACCACCGCAGCAGCACCAGCGTTAACACCCAGTAAACCCGGTTCGGCGAGTGGATTACGCAGCAATCCCTGTGTTACGGCACCGGAAAGCGCCAGTGCTGCACCGGCCATGATGCCAATTAACGTACGTGGTTTGCGGGCATTGATGACCAGATCGCTATAGCTACCGCTGTCACCTAACCAATAGTGATGCCATATGGTTGATAGTGGTAACATTTTTGCGCCCAGACTCAGGCTGGCAATAATACAAATGAGGGTCAGCAGTATCATGAGACCTAAGCCAAGCAGCAGTAGGGATCGGCGTTTAGGATTTGTCATGATGATTTAATTGCCTCTGCCAGAATCGGCATAAATTGTGATAAACCCCAGCGCAAACTAAGCGGTGTACCGTAAGACATAGCAACGACCAATGATTGATCGGTTAGCGGAATATAACCTCCCTGGTGTACAGCTCGGATGGATTGAAATAACGGCTGTGCTTCCACTGCTTTACGTTCTTGTTCATTATTGAACCAGGTTATTAAGATATCAGCGCCATTAAGATAATCCGCATTTTCCAGTCCAATATTGGCGGCGAAACTGCCGAAGGGATCGGCCAGTGTGCTGACCGATGGCAGTAGCGTTAAACCAAGATGGACTAAGGTATCGACGCGTGGATCGCCTTTGACGTATACCGATAGCATGTTACTGCTGATACCCGCTTTGATATAGGCGAAAGTGTAGCCACTGATACACGGGATGGTATTACCTGATTCGCGTAATATGGCATCCAGTTCAGTAGCGAGTTGCTCTCCTTGCGGCTGTTTATCTAGCGCACGAGCAATTAATTCAATCTGCTGTTGTGGTGTCGTGAGCCAAGGGGCAGATGGATAAGCGATCACTGGGGCGAAATATGATAAATGGTCATAAATTTCTTGGGTGATGCCTGATTGGGTTGCCACAATCAGATCCGGTTTGAGACGAATTACCTTCTCAATGTCTAATTCGGGGTACATATCTATCACAGTTGGCAAAGTCTCGCCACGCTGTTGTATCGCTTGTTTAAACCACGGCAGATAGCCCTGTTCATCCCCGCCCCAACGGTGGGATTCGATACCGACAGGAACGATGCCTAGATCCAGTACGATATCTTCCGCTCCTGCACCCAAGGCAACAACACGTTGGGGTTGATGTGGAATCACCGCTGTACCCAATGCGGTAGTTATTTCTTTAGGATAACCGGGCTTGTCTGACGATATATTGTCTGTTCTGGCTGGCTTATCACAGCCAGCCAGCAGACTGACCAACAGCACCAATACGGCAAACCCTTTGTAACGCTTCAATTTCATTTTTTGTTTTCCTCAAATAAATAGAAACATAAGGTTTGCCGTCCGCAGTGTCATTATGACTTTAAACTCAGAACTTATAACGCAAGATCGCTTCAATATTGCGAGGTGCGCCATAGTAATACTGAGAATATTGGCCGAACTGGGTGTAGTAGGTCTTATCAAAGACGTTATTCAGGTTAACCGTCAAAGAGAGATCCGGTGTGAATTGATAACGGCTCATCAGGTTAACCACCGCGAAACTGTCTTGCTTCGCTTGCATTGATGTTTTCCCAGGCCCATCAACGGTTAACCAGGTTTTATCCTGCCAGTTAACACCACCACCGATGGTCAGATTACTCATCGCACCTGGCAGGGTGTAGGTGGTAAACAGTTTAAACAACCTGTTTGGCGTATTGGTATTGATTCGTACACCATTAGGATCTGTTGCGCGGAATTGCGTGTAACCAGTATAAAAACGCCAGTTATCTGTCAGTTGACCACTGATTTCTGCTTCAAACCCGCGAGTTTTGGTGCCATCCACTGTATAACGAGGAATGGAGAGATCCGGTAGTCTCGGTGCATTGTTATCTACTAATGGCAGGTTATCTTGACGGATTTCAAAGACTGCCAGTGAGTAATCAAGGCTGTTATCGAAGGCAACACCTTTTAGGCCTACTTCATAGTTTTGTCCGGACACTGGGGCAAGCAATTTATTATTGCGGTCACGGTGGCTTTCCGGGTTGAATATTTCGGTGTAACTGGTGTAAATCGACAGGTCTTGAGTAATGTTGTAGATCAACCCACCATAAGGAACAAATTCGTCACTGTAGCTGGCATTCTGTGGAGTATTGAAATTATCACCGCGTGTTTGCCAACTGGTTACCCGGCCGCCGAGGATCAAGGTCAGCGGATCTGCCAGAGAAATCTGAGTGACTGCATAACCTGCGGTCTGTTCATTACGCCCTTTTGAGCCATAAGTTCGCGTATTACTCCACTCTGGTTCAGGATATTGCCAGCCAGGAGAGGTGAAGTCACCCAGTCCGGTGCAACTGCCCTTAGGCATACAAGTTGCGTTGAAGTAATCGTTTTGGAAATCTTGTTGCTGATGATTTAAGCCGAAGCTGACATGATGAGTACGGTTAAATAACCGGTAGTCACCATTCACCTGTAGATCGTAGTTCTTCTGGCGGCGGCTGCCATCAATAAGTGTCATGTTACCTGGCACCATACCAATATTGGTGCTACGGTCAGGAAAACTTGTTGCCCATAGGACTTTTTGGTCCAGAGCGTTATTATCATAAGTAAAGGTGCCTTTTACACTCCAGCCGTTGTCAAAGTTATGTTGCAGGCTGGTAAAGGTAGAGAAGGTCCGAACTTTTGAAAAAGCCCAATCAGGTGCGTAGCTGTCGCTGCGTTTATAGTCTGTTTTGCTGCCGTCTGCAAAGTAGATTGGCAAACCACCAAACATACCGCCGCGGGTGTGGTTACGTTGATAATCAACGCCTATAGTCAGCAAGGTATTTTCTGTCAAATCTGCTTCAAGAACGCCATAGAACGGGTATCTTTCGTTGTTATTGCGATCAATAAAGGAGTTGGCCGCTTGATAGGCTGTAACGAAACGCCCGCGTAGGTTGCCACTGTTATTTAACGGGCCAGAGAGATCAAGGCCAGTGCGCCATTTATCCCAAGAACCGGCGCCAGCAGAGAATTCGCCACGGAAATCACGGGTCGGACGTTTACGAATCAGGTTAACGGCTGCTGAAGGATTGCCCGGGCCAACCATCAAACCGGCTGCTCCGCGTACCACTTCGATACGATCAAACAGGTCAGCATCCAGAAGATTGTCACCATAGTTAAAGCGGGTGTCGTAGTAGGTAGCAACCCCATCACGCAGGATGTTATTGATGGACATGCCACGAGAAGTAAACCCAAAACGATCACTATCAAACTGGCGTACGCTCATACCGGTTGTGCTATCGATGACGCTATTAACACTGTCCAGATTTTCGTCAAGCATACGTTGTTTGGTCACGACACTGACGGTCTGTGGTGTTTCACGCGCCGAGAGGTTTAGACCGGTGGCGGTGACCATCGACGTGGTATTGTACATCCCGGTGTCTTCGGTCACCCCTTCATGTTCTGCTCGTGAAGCGGTGACGAGTATCTTGTCATTTTGGGCAGTGGTTTTATCGCTTGTGCTCTGTGCACTTTCCGCGACTGCGTAGCTATTTCCCATCAATACTAACTGTATCGTCATTGCAAGGGTTGTCTTTTTAATCATGGAATCCTTTCGCAAAAACGGATACATCACTTTCTTATTATTCATTACATCCCCAAATATAAGTCTTTTGGTATTTATCTATGTTGATATTTTTATTTATTGCTGCTCTGCCTGACGAAAAGTAACCGAGTATTCATGGCGTAAAGCGTATAGTGGATTCACTAAAGTTCCGGCGAATTTGAGATTCTTTTCACGATCGTCGAGATCGATCATCTGTTGATTGTTCGCCATTTGCAGACGATTCAGGCAAGTACGAACAAATTCCTGCTTAAACAGATCGAACTTGCGGAATTTTTCAATCTGATGCAGATGTTGTGACTGATAATTATGGACACAGCGTGCAACCAGTAACCAGAAACGCTCTTCGGGTAGATTAAGATCTTTTTGCAACAGCGGAATTAGGTAGCGGAAGAAACAATCGAAAATATCAAGGAAGATGTAGTTAATTTTCATGTCGTCTTCGATAGTGACGTGCAGGAAATTAATCTCTTCAGGCAGTTGAAGATCACCATTCAAAATAGCGACTTCTTCACCAATATCTTTCATCAACATTTTTGTCGGGCTGTTATTATCTAATACCAACATCAGGTTTTCGCCGTGTGGCATAAATACCAGATCATAGGTGAAGAAAGAGCGCAGTAATGGCGAGAGGTAAGCATCGAGATAACGTGACACCCACTCTTCTGCGCTTAAACCGGAATACTTTACCAAAGCTGCGACGACGGAATGACCTTGATAATCGACATGCAGCAACGAAGCCATTGTCATCAGGCGCTGGTTATCCTGCAACAGCGTCATTGGGCTTTCGCGCCACAGTGCTGACAACATTTTCTTATGTGGACTGTCCTTTTTAATGGCTGACTCAAAGTAGTTATTGAAATAACCGAGAGCGGCACGTTCCCGTAGTACGGTAAAACCCTTCTGTTGGAAGAAACTGTCATTATGGACTAAGTTACTGAGCCATTCGTTGACTGATGGGGTTGTGACCATGCTGTGTGGATCGAGCCCGCGCATAAAGCCCATGTTCAACACGGAGAGGGCAGTCTTAACGTAGTTCTTCTTCGGTTGAGTAATATTGAAGAAAGTGCGGATAGATTGCTGTGCGAGGTAGCGATCATGACCTTCTCCAAGATAAACAATATGATTATTGGCAATATCTGCCGCAAAGCTGATAGCAATACGGTGCTGCCACTGCCAGGGATGGATAGGCATCAGATAATAATCTGATGGGCATAATCCCAACATATTAAGATGGCGTTCAAATTGGGCTGGCAGGTATTTCCCTAGCTCTTCTTCTATTAATTGTTGGTATGAGAGATCGGATAATGACGAGAAAATAGCTTTATTCTTATGTACCGCAATCCAGATTAAAGTCACGGGGCTGGCGCTTTCAGGTGCATAACGCTGATAATCATCGGCATCAAAACCAATTCGGCCATTATTGGCAATAAAGACTGGATGGCCTTCACTCATTGTCGTTTCAACGACTTGATAATCGGCATAAGCTAAATCTTGGGCTGTAAGTCGGTTGTACTGATATTTAAAAGCGTGACCGTAGAGCGTACTGGATATCTCGTCGAGATAAATCGGCAGCATTTTTTCCGGGATTTCCAACAGCGGATGCAACTCAATAATCAGTTGAATAGCATCAAGCGGTTGAGATTGATTATCCCTGAATTTGGTTACGGAAGCGGCATCAATATCAATATGATCGAGCTGATAAGTTTCCGCTTGAAAATGGTATTGGTAGTCACCTATTGCCAGAGAATACTGCTGCTGTCCATGATAGGTAGGATTAATTAATTTTTCGTGATATAGCTCACGTAATATTTTTGTCACCAGATGGCGATTGGCATGGAGCCAGTTCTCTGCGTTGAGGTGCAGAGTGTGATTATTGGAGTTAATATGCAGTGAACTCATGGTGATAACAATCCCTATTCATAATCAAAAATCCTATCCAACATAGTCGTTGTACACTGGAAACAAATCGGTACGCTTAATTCTGAAATTTTCGAATATAAGCATCCTTTTCCAGGTATTCATTCCGGTTCTCTTAGACAGGTGACTTTTGGGGTATTCAATTTTGATAACATTAATACAAATTATTATCATTAACAACTGTGTAAGTGTAAGGATTTACTCTATTTTTGCTTAAATAGCAGTCAAAAATGTGGCGTTATGGCGCTGCGTTGGGATGAGTAAGATGAATTGGGGGAGAATTTTTGATCGGCTGTAACCTTCAATTAAACCCGCTTTTATACTGAGATGATGTTCAATGACATGCTGTAATTATTTCCAGAGTGAGATAGCATAATGCCCAGGCGTTTTGAAAAGCGTCTGTGATTTTTTAATATGGTTGAGGAAAAGTGTGTCTACCGCAGAGGTCATTAATACGATATCACTGACAGAGCAGGTATTGCGGGAAACCTTTGGTTATTTGCAATTCCGGCCTGGTCAGCAACAAGTTATCAATACCATTCTTGAGGGGCGTGATTGTTTAGTCATTATGCCGACTGGTGGCGGTAAATCATTGTGTTACCAAATTCCGGCGCTGGTACAGGAAGGGGTAACTTTGGTTGTTTCGCCGTTGATCTCTTTAATGAAAGATCAGGTGGATCAACTGCGGGCAAATGGCGTTGCGGCGGATTGCTTGAATTCAACTCAGGTCCGCGAACAGCAGATTGATGTGATCCGGCGTTGCCGTCAGGGCATGATTAAATTGCTGTATATCGCCCCTGAGCGTTTGATGATGGATAACTTCCTTGAGCAACTTCTGGAATGGCAACCAGCAATGCTGGCTGTGGATGAAGCTCACTGTATTTCACAGTGGGGCCATGATTTCCGACCAGAATATCGGGCGTTGGGGCAGCTCAGGCAACGCTTTCCGACATTACCTGTCATTGCGTTGACGGCCACCGCAGATGAAACGACTCGCAATGATATTGTCCGACTACTGAATCTTAATAATCCACTTATCCATATCAGCAGTTTTGACCGCCCCAATATTCGTTATACCTTGATAGAAAAATACAAACCATTGGATCAACTGTGGTTATTTATTCGCGGTCAAAAAGGTAAAAGCGGTATTGTTTACTGTAATAGCCGTAGCAAAGTTGAAGAGATATCAGAGCGTTTACAAAAACGTGGCTTGAGTGTTGCGCCATACCATGCCGGGTTGGATAACAGCCAGCGTGCGCGGGTGCAGGATGCATTTCAGCGTGATGATTTGCAAGTTGTAGTGGCAACCGTAGCATTTGGTATGGGAATTAATAAACCCAATGTTCGGTTTGTGGTTCATTTTAATATTCCACGTAATATCGAATCCTATTATCAGGAGACCGGGCGTGCCGGGCGTGATGGTCTGCCGGCGGAAGCGGTGCTGTTTTATGATCCTGCTGATATGGTATGGCTTCGCCGTTGTCTGGAAGAGAAAGAGGTGGGCACACAGCAGGATATTGAGCGGCATAAGCTCAATGCAATGGGGGCTTTTGCCGAAGCGCAAACTTGCCGCCGTCTGGTGTTATTGAACTATTTTGGTGAAAGCAAACAAACCCCTTGCAGTAACTGTGATATCTGTCTTGATCCACCAAAAAATTATGATGGCTTGGTGGATGCCCAAAAAGCGCTTTCTTGTATTTACCGGGTTGGGCAGCGCTTTGGTATTGGTTATATTGTTGAAGTGCTTAGAGGTGCGAATAATCAGCGTATCCGTGATATGAGACATGATCATTTGCCGGTTTATGGTATCGGTAAAGATCAAAGTCAGGAACACTGGGTGAGTGTATTGCGGCAGCTTATTCATTTAGGCTTTATCAGTCAAAACATTGCCAATTATTCTGCATTACAATTAACGGAAGCTGCGCGTCCGATATTGCGTGGTGAAGTTTCGCTAAAACTGGCTGTTCCACGAATACAGAATCTGAAAGGGCGTAATCAGCAAAGTAAATCGTATAGTGGTAATTATGATCGCAAACTATTTGCCAAGCTACGTAAATTACGGAAATCTATTGCTGACGAAGAAAATATCCCTCCTTTTGTTGTATTTAACGATGTCACGCTGATTGAAATGGCAGAGCAATGCCCGGTGACGGAGGGTGAAATGTTATTAATCAACGGGGTAGGGCAACGGAAACTTGAACGTTTTGGTAATGTCTTTATGGCCTTAATACGTGAACATCTAGAGGAGTTTGGATAGTCAGAGGGCAACTTATGACGCCAGAAATGTTGAAAGAAAGTTGGCTCAATCGTGAGATGCAGTTTTCTGCTTTTGCCAACGGGCCTTTATTAGATTTTTGGCAAGCCAGGGAAGAGTGTGAATTTATTGGTGTCGATAATGTACTGATACGTTATGTCCGTTTTTGTGCAACGATAAAAAATTATAGAGCGGTTGTTATCTTTCCTGGCCGTAGTGAAAGTTATGTTAAATACTCGGAAGTAGCATTTGATTTTTATCACCTTGGCTACGACATTTTTATTATTGATCATCGTGGACAGGGGCGATCCAGTAGGATGCTTGCAGATCCACAAAAAGGGCATGTAGAAAAATTTGATGATTATATTGATGACGTTGAAATATTAATAGAAAGAGAAATTCTTCCTCGTCATTATTCTCACTGTTATGCGTTAGCTCATTCAATGGGTGCGGCAATATTAGGGGGATTTTTATTACGTCACGGCCAGGTATTTGATGCAGCAGCCCTTTGTGCTCCTATGTTTGGTATTAACTTTCCTATGCCACGTTGGTTGGCAACTTTCCTGGTAAATCGGGCTGAAAAGCGGCCAGATATGCGCAACCATTATGCGGTACTAACTGGGAAATGGCGTCCGTTGCCTTATTTGATAAACCTTCTGACACACAGTTATGAACGTTATAGCCGTTACCTCCGTTATTACGCGGATAATCCGGAATTACGCATAGGTGGCCCAACATATCACTGGATGAGGGAAAGTATCTGGATTGGCGATATGCTGATAGAAAAAGCCGGAGAAATTGAGACACCGCTGATGGTCTTAGAAGCCAGTGAGGATAAAGTCATTAATAATCAGAAAATACGGGCTTTTTGTGAATTACGTAGGAGAGAGAGGGCTTTCATTGAAGAGCCGTTACTGTTAATTATTCAGGGGTCGCATCATGAAATCCTATTTGAAAAAGATAAATTACGTAGCCAGGCACTCAACGCCATTTGTGATTTTTTTGACCAGAATTGACTCAATTAAATGATAGGAACGATAACTATGTATCACATTGTTGCTTCAGATTTAGATGGCACTTTGCTGTCTCCTGATCACAAATTGACTTCTTACACCAAGGAAACTCTTAATTTACTGACCAATAAAGGCATTCATTTTATTTTTGCTACTGGTCGTCATCATGTAGATGTTGCGCAAATCCGAGATGTTCTTGGTATTGATGCCTATATGATTACTTCCAATGGCGCTCGGGTACACAATGCTATGGGTGAACTGGTTTTCAGTCACAATGTTGAGCCTGAGATTGTGCATGACTTGTGTCTAATGGAGTTTGATAACGCTGATATTTTGACGAATTATTATTGTCATGATCACTGGTATATGAATCGTGAATGCCCTGAGCAGAAAGAATTTTTTCAGGAATCAGTGTTTCATTATCAACTTTTTGAGCGTGACAACTTCAAAACCGATGATGTATGCAAAGTTTATTTTACCTGCGAAGATCATGATCTATTGGTTGTGTTGGAAGAGAAAATCAAAACACGTTGGGGTGATAGAGTCAATGTGAGTTTCTCGTTGCGCAATTGCCTGGAAGTGATGGCAGGTGGAGTGTCGAAAGGTCATGCACTTGAGCGGGTAGCCCAATCTATGGGCTATAAACTGAGTGATTGTATTGCTTTTGGTGATGGCATGAATGACTTTGAAATGCTGACGGTAGCAGGTAAGGGCTGTATTATGCAGGATGCTCACCAGCGCTTGAAAGATATCCTGCCAGAAATGGAAGTGATTGGCTCAAACGCTGATGATGCAGTTTCCCATTATTTGTGCGAAATGTATCAGGTTTAATTTATTATCCATTGTAATTACAGCGCTATTGGCGCTGTTTTTTCTTCATTTTCTTCTTCATCAGGGGGACCTAAGCGATCCAATTCTGCCAAAATCAATGGAATTTGAGCTTCTAAATCCGCAGGTCTTTTATCTTTACTCCACCAGATAAGCGGCTCACGGCGTTTATAATCCACCTTACTGACTGCTTCTTTGCCTTTTAATAAAAACTTTACCATAAAGGCGACTGCCAGTCCTTTATCATTGCCACTGCTTAAGGCCGCAAAGGTGTAACTGGTGATATTAGGGATAAAGCCACGTCCGATAAGGTTATTATTTTCATCCAGTCCGTAGACTTTGAGATATAAAATATTAGTTTTTTCTACCATACCTAATTGTGGGTAACTGGCAGCATAGGCTTTACCTTTATACCAGGTATAAAAGATTTGCCGTTCGCGATCGATAATTAATGGCGCTTGACTCTGCCAGAAAAATACACAATAGACAAAGGGTGGAATAATCAATAGATAGAGCAGAAGGAAACTTATATCAATTATCAGAAGTTGGGGGCTACTGGGGTAGTAGGTATAACGGTAATACAAATATTTTCTTAGTGATATTTCTTTATCATTGCCGATATAACGCACATCTTCCATATCCTCTGGTAGGTCATTACGCAGGTAGAATTCTTCACCATATTTCTTTTTGGCATAACCAACCCATCGATGTATAGCTTCCTCATTTTTTTTCTTGATTCTATAAAATCGTTAACGCTTAACACTAAGCTGCTGATAATTCCTAATGTTACTGGGATTAAGGTGATATTTCGGAAGCGACGCTGGGGATTCCTAACCCAACACTCCTTATCATTAAGGCAATCCAATATTTCCACATGCTTAATGGTTTCCTCGTTTTTAATATCTGGAGGTACCGCCAAGATTTCTTTTTCCCATCGAGCCAACCGCTTGGCTGGCATTGGATGAATAGTAGGAAACCATTTTTTAAGTAAATGTTTTAATCGTTGTTTCATTCGGAAAGATCTTCATCAGGGGGACCTAGGAGATCCAATTCTGCTAAAATCAACGGAATTTGAGCTTCTAAATCCGCAGGTCTTTTATCTTTACTCCACCAGATAAGCGGCTCACGGCGTTTATAATCCACCTTACTGACTGCTTCTTTGCCATTTAATAAGAATTTCACCATAAAAGCCAGCGCCAAACCTTTATCATTGCCACTACTTAAGAAGGCAAAAGAATAACTGCTGACGTTAGGGATAAAACCCCGCCCGATAAGGTTATTATTTTCATCCAGTCCGTAGACTTTGAGGAAAAAAATATTAGTTTTTTCTGCCATACCGACTTGTGGATAACGAGCGGCATAGACTTTACCTTTATACCAGGTGTAAAAAATCTGTCGTTCACGGTCAATAATTAATGGTGCCTGACGGCGCGAAAAAAATACGGCCCACACGAAAGGTGGAATAATTAACAGATAGAGCAGTAGGAAGCTTATATCAATAATGAGAAGCCGGGAACTACTTGGGTAAAAGGTATAGCGATAGTGAAGATATTTTTTCAGAGAGATCTCTTTATCGTTACCAATATAACGAGCATCTTCCATATAATTGGGTAAATCATTGCGTAGATAAAATTTTTCACCATAATCTTTTTTTGCATCGTTAACAGACTAAAGTAAATTTTTTTCCGCTGCCCGCCATGTTTCAATAAAATCGTTAACGTTTAACACCAAACTGCTAATAATCCCCAGAGTTACTGGGATAAAATTAATACTCCTGAAACGGCGCTGGGGATTCCTAACCCAGCATTCCTTATCATTAAGGCGATCAAGTATTTCCACATGTTTAATGGTTTCTTCATTCTTAATATCCGGTGGTACCGCCAGAATTTCTTTTTCCCAACGGGCCAGCCGTTTGGCTGGCAGCGGGTGAATCGTAGGAAACCATTTTTTAAGTAAGTTTTTTAATCGTTGCTTCATTCGGAAAGATCTTCATCAGGAGGACCTAAGCGATCCAATTCTGCCAAAATCAACGGAATTTGGGCTTCTAAATCCGCAGGTCTTTTATCTTTACTCCACCAGATAAGCGGCTCACGGCGTTTATAATCCACCTTACTGACTGCTTCTTTGCCATTTAATAAGAATTTCACCATAAAAGCCAGCGCCAAACCTTTATCATTGCCACTACTTAAGAAGGCAAAAGAATAACTGCTGACGTTAGGGATAAAACCCCGCCCGATAAGGTTATTATTTTCATCCAGTCCGTAGACTTTGAGGAAAAAAATATTAGTTTTTTCTGCCATGCCGATTTGTGGATAACGAGCAGCATAGGCTTTACCTTTATACCAGGTGTAAAAAATCTGTCGTTCACGGTCGATAATTAATGGTGCTTGACGGCGTAAAAAAAATACAGCCCATACGAAAGGTGGAATAATTAGTAAGTAAAGTAATAAAAATGTTATATCAGTTATCAAAATATCATTGCTATATTCATAATGATTATATCGATAATACAGGTATTTTCTTAAGGAGATTTCTTTATCATGGGCAATGTATTCATATTTTTTAAGAAAATTTGGTAGATCAGGATCCAAATAAAACTTCTCACCATAATCTTTTTTTGCATCGTTAACAGACCAAAGCAGATTCTTTTCTGCTGCCCGCCATGTTTCAATAAAATCATTAACATTTAATACCAGACTACTAATAATCCCTAGTGTGACTGGAATCAAGGCAATACTCCGGGCACGGCGTTGAGTGTTACGAATACGGCATTCCTTATTATCAAGGTAGTCCAATATTTCAACGTGCTTAATAGTTTCTTTATCCTTAATATCTGGCGGTACCGCTAGAATTTCTTTTTCCCAACGGGCCAGCCGTTTGGCTGGCAGTGGATGAATAGTGGGAAACCATTTTTTAAGTAAATGTTTTAATCGTTGTTTCATAGTGTACGCTCTCCGTCAAAACTGCCCTTAATGGTATTTTCTGCTGTGGGCTCTGCTCCCCAGAGATAGCGCAAAGGGGCGATAACATTCGCTGATTGTTCATAGTACCAGTACAGTTCACTACTACGGGGTAAAACGCCCTTCGTTTCGGTAAATACCACCTCCAGCGTTGCAGTATCGCCATTCAGTGTGAGTTTGGCTTTTTCCTGAGCTTCCTTAAATTTGGTACTACGGAAGGTATCAGGAGTATATTTGCGGCGGTTAATTTCAATGTAATCAACTTTTTCTCCCCAGTAAGAAGTTTTGGGGGAAGTCACAAAGATCCA